>CAJQKX010000027.1 GCA_905479025.1 uncultured Paraglaciecola sp. | reverse complement strand
GTGGATTTTTTGCAGGCTGTGAAAACATGCTTGCTGTTTTGTTTAATTCGCAGAGACTTCTTCAAAAATATGAGGTTTCATTTAGCTTCGCTTATTCAGCGATTTATTTACAAGGGTTCAAGCGAAGGGTGCTAAATAAATTCCCAATTTACGCATATACTTTCCCAGCGCTCACAGATTATTATAAATTGCCAAATTGGATGCCGCTGTTAATTCGTAAAATTATCATGGCTTGTCTGCGATTAATATTTAATATCCCATTAATGGTCTATGAGGTGATTACTTTATACTTGCTATTCAGAAAAATTAAGCCTGATCTCCTGCATATCAATAATGGAGGTTACCCCTCAGCGCGCTCTGCACTTGCAGCTGCCATTGCGGGTAAATTGGCTGCCGTTCCTAACATCCTTATGGTGGTGAACAATATGGCAGTTGATTATAGGCATTTCTCACGATGGTTTGACTACCCAATTGACCGTTTAGTGGTTAAATCTGTTGATTTGTTCGTTACAGGATCTAGGGCGGCGGCAGCTCAGCTTAAATCGGTCTTAGCTCTTCCATCTCACAAGATAACCTCACTACATAATGGTATTCCTACTAGATTAGGTGCCGAAACTTTATACGAAACTCGTGCTCGTCTTGACTTGAGTAGCTTTGATGGTGTGATATTTGGTGTGGTAGCTCTGTTGATTCCACGAAAAGGACATCAAGTTCTCTTAGATGCAATATTAAATATTAGTCGTCAAGTGAATGATCACTCAAACAGTTTTAAGATACTCATAGAAGGGCATGGACCGCTCCGTGACGAACTAGTCTCATTTGTTAATACTCATGCTTTACATGATTATGTTGAGTTTGTGGGTGATGAAAAAAATATTGTAGATTTTATGGCGATTCTAGACGTTTTGATTTTGCCCTCCGTTGCAGATGAAGATTTTCCTAATGTGGTTCTTGAGGCTATGGCACTTGGTAAACCAGTGATTGCTAGTCGATTAGCAGGTGTGCCCGAGCAGGTATCTGAAGGTGAGACTGGGCTTTTGGTCAGCCCACTAAGTGCCAAACAACTTGCTCTAGCAATTACAGAGCTATGTTATAGTGCACCGTTGAGGAAACAGATGGGCGAGGCTGCAGAAAATAAATTTAAAAATTTTTTTACTGCAGAAGTTGCCATTAAAAATTATCTAACACTTTATAAATCATTAATTGAGGGAAAAAAAATATGAAAGTAGTAATTTTAGCTGGTGGTTATGGCACGCGCATTCGCGATGTGGCAGATGATATTCCTAAGCCGATGATTCCTATCGGACCGTACCCTATTCTTTGGCACATTATGAAATCATATGCGCATTTTGGCTACAAAGAATTTATTATTTGTCTAGGGTACAAGGGTCAGTCTATTAAAGACTTTTTCCTTAATTATGAGTCACATACGCGTGATTTCACGATTACTTTAGGTGCTGATACGAGCGTGAATTATCATAATAACCATGATGAATTAGGTTGGAAAGTAACGCTTACAGATACTGGGACGAGTGCGATGACGGGTGCTAGGGTCGCGCGGATTAAAGATTTCGTTCAGGATGATGACTTTATGCTTACTTATGGGGACGGTGTGTGTGATGTGAATATTGGACAGTTGGTTGAGTTTCATAAATCCCACGGTAAAGTACTAACGGTTACTGGTGTGCGTCCACCGTGTCGCTTTGGTGAAATGGTGAGTGGTCCAAACGGCAAGATTCTGGGCTTTAATGAAAAGCCACAGGCAACTGCTGGACGAATTAATGGTGGATATTTTGTTGCCAGTCCAAAAATATTTGAATACTTAGACGATCGAGATGATTTGGTTTTTGAGCAAGAACCGATTCTCCAACTAGTTAAAGAAGAGCAGATGATGACGTTTGAGCATAATGGATTTTGGCAGCCGATGGATACTAGCCGAGAATATCAGTTGCTTAACGCATTATACGAAAAAGGAGATGCGCCATGGGTAAGATAGATATGCTTTCGGTTCTTGACTCTTTTCGCGGTAAGCGCGTGTTTGTTACAGGGCATACTGGCTTTAAAGGAACGTGGCTAACTTTTTTACTTAAAGAACTTGGCGCAGAGGTGATGGGATATGCTTTACCACCTGAGTCAGGCCCAAGCCATTTTATGCTACTTGGCATGCAAGACAAAATAAGTCACGAATTAGGTGATGTGCGTGATGCTGCTAAAATGAATGCCGCCATGCAGTCTTTTCAGCCAGAGTTTGTTTTTCATTTGGCAGCACAAGCATTGGTAAAGGAATCGTATGCTAATCCAGCGCTTACTTTTGATACCAATGTAATGGGTTCGGTTAATTTGTTAGATTCCGTTCGGCAATGCAGCTCTGTTCGTTCATTGGTCTACATTACCTCAGATAAATGCTATGAAAATCTAGAGTGGGTATGGGGTTATCGTGAAAATGATCAATTAGGTGGGCATGATCCATACAGCGCCTCTAAAGCCGCAGCTGAAATAGTATTTTCTGCCTATGCTCGATCATTTCTTGATTCTCGGCCATCACTAGGTGCTGCGACCGCGCGCGCCGGTAATGTAATAGGTGGTGGTGACTGGGCTGCAGATCGTATAGTGCCAGACTGTATTCGCGCTATAGAAAATAAGCAGCCAATTCAGCTTCGTAATCCCAGTGCTACGCGTCCTTGGCAGCATGTGCTTGAGCCGATATCTGGTTATATAATGCTCGCGTCTAAATTATATGAGCAGCCAGAAGGGTATGGCGGTTCGTGGAACTTTGGCCCATCTACGTCTGAGGTGCGGACTGTGCATGAGGTAGCGACATCTATTATTCACACCTTAGGTAGTGGAAGTGTGGAAATTATGGGATCCCAAGACCAGCACC
>CAJQKX010000026.1 GCA_905479025.1 uncultured Paraglaciecola sp. | reverse complement strand
CACCCAGCATAAGTCGATAAAAATTATCACTTAAAATACATAGCATGACGTATTATTTGTGTTTGACGTCAGCAAGAAAACACCACACATAACTGACTTTTTTCTATCAAAAAATTCCATTACGATAGTAAGTACGCACTTACTTCATGATGGCTATTCATATATAACATTACATTGTGATATCGCAGCAACCAGCAACCTATGGTGAATGCGCGGGGTGCAGGTTAAGCTTAGTCAGTGAGTTATTTTTACGTTCATCCCGCCTTGCCTTTAACGCCAACATACAAGGAGTAAGCACTAAGGTCAGGACGGTAGCAAAAGCTAAACCACCTGCAACCGCTGTCGCTAATTGTGACCACCACTCTGTGGATGGGCCACCTATATCTACATTGCGGCCGATAAAGTCGATATTGACCTCTGCGACCATAGGCAATAAACCTAAAATAGTCGTGACCGTGGTCATCAATACCGGGCGCAAACGCTGCGCACCAGTACGAAGAATGGCTTCCATGGCAGGCACACCCTCCTTGCGCAAAATATTGTAGGTGTCGATAAGCACAATATTGTTATTCACCACTATGCCCGCTAAAGCAATCACCCCGATACCTGACATCACAATACCAAAGGGTTTTTGAAAAATAAGTAAACCAAGAAATACACCAACAGTCGAAAACAACACTGCACTTAAAATTAAGAATGCCTGATAAAAACTATTAAACTGTGTAACCAGAATAATCGCCATGACAAAAAGAGCGATTAAAAATGCATTTTGAAGAAATGCTGTGGATTCATCTTGTTGTTCATTTTGCCCTTTAACGGATAGATTCACACGAGGATCTAATCCTAAACTGGGTAACATTGCCTGTAATCTTGGCAGCTCAATACTCAATAACTCACCAGGCACTATATTGGCTTCTACAATGATCACTCTTTGACTATCGATATGTCTGATAAGGTCGGTTTTAGGATTTGCGGTACGCTCTACAAAATTAGAGATAGGTACCATGCCTCCTGCCGTTTTCATTCTGAGTTCATCAAGCTTTCCAATAAACCTCGACTCAAGCGGGTAACGCACCAGAATATCTATTTCGTCATCCACATCGTCTGGCCGATAATCGCCAATGTTCAAACCGTTTGTAATTAATTGTACTGTGCTACCCACCAAAGTGGCATCTGCGCCAAACCGCGCTGCATCAGCGCGGTTTACTTTGAGTTGCCATTCAATACCGGGTTTAGATGCGGTGTCACTGACAGAGGTAAATTTTTCATTGTTATCTAATGCTGTACGTATTTTTAGCGCTGCCTCATCTAACAACTCAGGGAAACGGGATGACAACTGAATTTGTAAATCTTTACCTGATTGTGGGCCATTTTGGTCTGGAGTAATTTCGATATCCATACCTGCCATACCTTTGAGCCGAGCCTGCACGTCTTTAAGCACATCGTCAGAATGAGGCCGTAAATGCCAGTCCACCAAATTTAATCTCATATAACCTATTTTATCGCGCCCACCCGTGCGCACATAAAGGGTTTCAATCTCCTGCATATCCAGTAAACGATCTTCGACTGTACGCACCACTTGGTCTTTTTCATAAATCGACATATCACCAGCACTACGCACTGTGACATTGATACCCTGAACGTCAACATTCGGGAAAAATTGTGTACCTAAGCCAGATAATCCATAAGCAGTAAAAGATACAAAGGCGACAACAATTGCAGCTAATAAAATTTTCCATGGATGCTGAATGGCAGCGGCGAGCACACGAATATATTTACCCGTAAACCCATTTAAATTGCGTATATCACCATTTTCGGCTTCAAGCATTTGCTGTTTATCGAACTCAGAAACATACCTAGGCTTGCCAAATACCCCCCCTAACACAGGCACAAAAATCAGCGCCATCAACAATGATGCTGATAACACAGCAATCAAGGTGAATGGCAAATACTTCATAAATTCACCCATCATGCCTGGCCAAAACATCAGTGGCGCAAAAGCAGCTAACGTGGTGGCAGTAGAAGCGATAATAGGCCAAGCCATGCGTTGTGCAGCTTTACTGTAGGCCACTTTTTTGTCCATGCCTTCACTCATACAACGATCGGCATATTCGGTCACCACTATTGCTCCATCCACCAGCATACCCACAGCCATAATCAGTGAAAAAAGCACCACAGTATTTAAGGTGTAACCAAACAAAGAAACGATCAGAATACCTGTCAAAAAAGAACCGGGTATAGACACGCCAACTAAAAGTGCAGTACGTAGGCCTAAAATAGCCAATATCACAATCGCCACCAAAATAACCGCGCTGGATACGTTATTTTGTAAGTCGTTTAGCATCATGTTGACTTCGATGGTTTGATCGCCTGTATAACTTACCCTAATGCTGGCAGGCCAGATGGTTGACTGTTGCGCTGCAGTGACTAACGTTTTCACGTTAGCGACAGTTTCCAACATATTTTCGCCAGGGCGCTTCTTTACTTCGAGTGAAACTGATGGTTCGCCATTTAAACGTGCAAAACTAGTTGGGTCTTTATAAGAACGCCTGACTCGCGCCACATCCTGAAAGGTAATAACACTGTCGCCTTGAATCTTAACAGGTTGCTCCAAAACATCTTTCACTGATTCAAAAACAGAGGGAACTTTAACCGCAAAACTGCCTTTACCATTGTCCATAGTGCCGGCCGGAACCAGCCGGTTGTTAAGGGATAACAAATTCAAGATGTCACCTGAGTCGAGTCCATAAGACTCCATCAACAGTGGATCAACTTCAATCTCAACGATATCTTCGCGATCACCACCAATATCTACTTCCAGCACTTCACTAATGCCTTCGAGCCGACTTTTTAGCTCACGAGCCACTGTTACAAGGGCTCTTTCTGAAACAGGTCCTGATAACACCACCGTTACAGCAGCTTGTTGCCCTGCCATGGTGACTTCATTAATAGTTGGCTCTTCTGTTTCTGAGGGTAATTTTGCTCTGGCTACTGTGACTTTGTCTCTAACATCAGCAAGGGCTGCGTCAGAATCAAGACCAGCAATAAATTCTAATGTGATACTGGCAAAGCCTTCACCAGCCGTGGCTTTCATTTCTTTTACCCCATCAATAGAACGTAACTCGCGCTCCATGGGTTTGACCAACATACGCTCAGCATCTTCGGGGGAAATACCGTCGTGTACGATAGACACATAAATCACGGGGATCGGCACGTCGGGGTTAGACTCTTTGGGGATATTTGAATACGTCACCACACCAGAAACCAGTAACAATACAAATATCATAAGCACTGTTCGGCTGTGGCTTAAGGCCCCAGAAATCATATTGTTCATTGGTTAGCCTTTGAAGAAAGACTATTTGAGGAATTGCGGCCTTCATCAGTTCGCACCACCTCTACCTTGTCACCATCTCGTACAAAACCATGACCTAGGGTAATAATGTCTGCTTGTTGACCCATGCCAGACAACCACACACCTTGACTATCACTCTTAACAATATCGATTGGCACAAATTTCACATGTT
>CAJQKX010000025.1 GCA_905479025.1 uncultured Paraglaciecola sp. | reverse complement strand
CTCTACCACCTCACATAACAACTCATATTGATCGTCATCTAAATCCACAAAAAATACGTGTTTACCTTGTTTTAATAATTCTTGAAATTGTTTGAATTGGTAATGAGGAATTTGAATGCCTACTAAGCCCCCCTCCCAAGTGCAAAAGCCTAAAACAATCACAGCCAGAAAAACAGAAGGTAGCCATCCTGCATCCGTGGTATGCCATTGCATGGCATACGTAAGACCCAAAACTAGGGCGGCGCCGATAATACCCACAATGGCGCCTAACTGGGTAGAGCGTACAACGTCTTGTTTGAGTACTGCTTCTATGGCATGTAAATGGTGCTTCTCTACTTCGGCATCATCTTCGCTTAATACGTGGATTTGAGGGGTGCTGACTCCTCTGTTTTCCAATTCTTTTTCAATAACCTGCAAATCGTTTAGGTCGTCACTTATATAGTAATGTCTTAACATAATCATTTCCCTCCAAAGGGAATTATGACAGGTTGATGTAAATAAAATGTTAATTTGTTTCAGTGTAGCACTATTAAAAGAATATTGATCATTGGGCTCGTACTGCTTAGGCATAATCCGCACATGACTAACCAAATAGCCTATGGTCAATTAATAGAATGAGTATTCAAGGGGGATATATGTGATATTAGCTCGAAATCTCTTAGGAGCATTTTTGATACGAAATGTTGTATAGAGTTTTATCGATATAAACAACATTCCGTCGCCCAGAATGAGCGCGCCAACAAAGAATAGTCGCTGTTCCAGACCAATTAACGGCGCCAATAACGTGACACCTAATAATGCTAAACTGAATACTACAATGATGCTGCACGTGATCCAAATTTACCTCTGGGTTATCTGGCAACACACAGAAGCCATCTTTGGCGTAATCCTGTCTATACATTACAGCCAGTGATATGTATGTGGAATTTGCCATAGAAATAACAAACAACCAAACACCTCAGCCTGTCCCCCAAAAGTATTGGTTGCTGCAGTCCAACCCGCCATTGATTGAGACTATTGGCTCCCAGTGCCGCTGACAGAGTGCCGATTAACAAGCTTAATATTTCAACGTGTTACCATTTGCTCAGACCTAGTCTGTATCCGACCAAAGTGGTAAATAAAGCAAGAGCACATAACCGAAATTTTTCTAACTGTTAATAAAGGCTAAGTTAATTTCTATAGGTGGTTACAAAACTTGACATGTATACATTTTAAAACGGAAATAAGTTCTGAGATAAAGTTAGGTTATACATAGTCTTTTAGCTAACCAAAAAGTAATGCAACTGTTTATAGAATGAAAGTACCTGGTACCTAAAGTCTAGGCCTCACTTCTCAAAAAGCCTATGAGCTAGTCAAATTTTGATACCGTTCTAATTGAAAATACCGAATTAACATTCAGGCCAACACGCAGGCAGTTTAAAGAATGGCAGGTATAGATTTAAAAATCATATACAAACTCTAGGGTCAGTCTGCGGTCTGTAAGATCTGAATTTCTTAGATTTATAAAATCCGAGTCTAAATTTACATTGGTCGAGCTTCGATCTAAATATCTAAAGTCCAAGTTGGCAGACATTTTTCGTCCCAACTGTCGAGATATACCAACGCTACTTGAAATGGTTTCTGTTTTTATTCCTGACGACTCTTCGTCAGTAGATGCATAACTTAACGACAAATTAAAGCTGGTTCTATTACTGGCCTTGTAGCTATTGTTTAACGAAATTACATCAGTATTTTGATCCCTAATACTTTCAAGATATTCTGTGTTGATATGCCTAAAACTCAACGCAGACGTTGTTCTTTTGCCACTTATTCCAAAACTGGCGATAAGACTTTTTCTCAGTATCGCTTCTTCGTTTATTTCCGGTATTTGACCCAAAAGATTGGACGATTGTTCTCCTGGCTGAAGTTCATCGGAGAGATTGGGAGGTAGAATACAGTCGCCAAACGAAGAAGAATTTTCAGGGCAGACAAATACGCCTTGATCTTCTGGATTGGCAATTAAGCGTGAAAAAGTGGTTACTGTTTCATTATAACCAATCTGGGTTCTTAGATGTTTGGTGTTGTGGGTTAGGGCAAAAGTGCCGCTATCCCCGAAGAAACGTTTACCTATAGATGCCTGAACGGAGGTTCTACTGGTAAATCGCCAATTCAAATCAAAGGCTACAAATTTTTCTTTCTCATTAGTTGCGCTTCTATCGGATTGGTTATAGGTAACCCTAAAGCTCCTGCTCGCAGATGAATCCCAGGAAAAACCGGCTCCGTAACTGTCATAATTTCCATCTCGGCCAGAAAAAGCAGCATTATTTACCAGGTCATTCTCTTCGCTTTGTCCAGTCAACACTAAGCTAACATTACTGAATAAACCTAAACCTATATCGCCTCGCATCGACCTTGAGGTTAAATCATTGCGATCGGTGCGAACAGTGTTCTGGTAACTAGAAGTTATGTTCCAACTTAATTGAGAGAATTCTCTTCCTTGATAAAAGCTTATTTGCAACGATTTGTTTTCATTATCGAGTTCATTGCCCGAGCCAGCACTAATATCATTAACAGGGTCAGCATCAGTGCTGCGGTCACTTTTTACTTTCGATAAACCAGCATTTACATTCAAACCAAAATATTTTCGGGCGGGGATAGTAAAAAGCAAATTTGCAACATTATTTCGGGTTTTTGATAAGTCATCCGCTCCAAGAAACGGGTCATTAACAAAATACTGAGACGCAAGAATACTTCTATAAGATTGCCCTCCAGCAAGACTAATAGACAGAATGTCTTCGATTAAAAAAATATTACTAGAATATTGATAATTAGTGAAACCGTTATTTTGGCTTCCATTAGTTGTATCTGACTGTATTTGGTTATGGTCTACGGATAAGCTCCCGACCCAATATTTGCTCTTATAGCTGCTGCTTACACTGGGTTTTAGGGACAGTATGCTGGCATCATTTTCTTCAAAAGTTATGGAGTTATTCTGTGAACGTATTAGCGAGGCACTGATGCTAGGGTTGATATCAAGCTCACCTGCCGCAGGCGCTATGGAATAGCCGAGCAACAAGTAGCTGGCTAGTGTGACAAATTTAAAATTCAAGGAGCAGCCCTTCTAATACAATTAATTATCAGCACCATAATAATATCCATAATATCCTAGGCCACTATTAGAGTTTTTGTGAGCTTTGTTAATTACAAAACCCTTCGCCATATCGGGATTAAGCTGTTCTACTGCCTGGGAGATACGGTTTAAGTTTGATTTCCCTTCTTGAACAACAATCACGGCTTGTCCTGCCAAATTTGCCAATATTGCGGTTTCATTGATACCCAATAATGGGGGGGTATCAAAAATCACGATACGATCAGGGTAGCGGTTAGCAAACTCACTGACTGTTTCTAACATTTTTTCGCTGGCTAAAAGCTCCGACGACAAATGATGAGATTTACCTGCGGGAATGATACGCAAAGTGTCCAAACTGGTGTGATAAACAACTTCACTTAAGTCTTCTACTTCACCTAATAAATACTCCATTAGGCCGTTTTCAAAAGGTTGTCCAATGATTTTCATCACACTAGGGCGCAGTACATCAGCATCGACGAGAAGAACGGTTTTATCTTGCTCTAATGCAATACTCAAAGCCAAATTGATTGCGGTAAAGGTTTTACCTTCATCTGGGTCTGGACTGGTGACCATAATAATATTGCTATTATTGAGTGACTTCGAAAGCGGGCCAAAAGCGTTGCTTAATATTTTACGTTTAATCGCTCTAAATTCTTCATTTATCATTTGCCTGTCTTTATTCACAAATCCATTTTGTAGGGCAGTTAGATCTATGTTCTCCCTTTTGGCAGTAGGTTTAGATACTACTTTTGGCTTTTGTTCCTCATCAAAAAAAGATTCAACATCCATCGTCTTCATGACAGGCTCTGACGCTTGTTGTGCCGCCTCTAGATTTTTTTTATCTTCGACAAGTGCCTTATTTTTTTGGAGGGCTTTTTCTATAGTATTCAAAGAACATTCTCCAACAAATAGAGTGGTAGACTTCCATAGGCAATATCTGTCAACACTAACGAAATATAGATAGCAACAATACCTAAACTAGAAATAGAAAAAACAAGCATTTTTTTGCGCTCTGTTTTCTGAATTACCCCAGCGTGTATATGGGATACGCTGCCAAAAACGGGTATTCCAAAGGTATTTTTGAGTTGGTTGGCACTAAAAACTACAGGTTTCAGTTGACTGACTAAAAACGCAACAGCCAAACCCGCTCCAAAACCAAAAATCAAAACCAAAGTATAAAAAATCACTCGTTTGGGACCTGAAGGTTTACTTGGTAATGTAGGAGGATCAATAACTCTAAATTGTACCTCGTCTGCTGTTGCTTCAGCTTTGCGAGACAATTCGGCTTGTTCTTTGCGTCCTAATAATTCTAAATATTTTCTTTTGGTAATCTCGTAGTCGCGGTTTAGGCCTTGCGCCTCTGCCTCAATTTGTGGCACTAAATCGATAATTTCTTCAAGCCCCTTAACTTTTGTCCGATATTGATTTGCTCTTACAGTTAAAGAAGCAATTTGATTTTCGTATTGAGAAACCGCTAATTTCATTTCCTGATAGACTGGATTTTGATTAATGTTGCCAAATTGGCTATAGGAGCCTGTTGTTTTTGCTACCTGTGACATGGAATCAATTTGCTTTCTGCGGTCTTCTTTTAAATTGTCTATCAAACTATAGGTCTTTTTAACATCGGGATGATTTTCTGTGTACTTGATTAACAACTCGTCCAGATTACTTTCCAAAGTCGCAATTCTACTATCAAATTTAGTCGCAATATTTGATTGAGTGTCAACTCCGTTTCTTGGCGCCACCAAGCCAAAAACCGGTTCTTCTCCTCGAAGTTGCGCTTTAGCAGCACTGAGTTGTGATTGGAGTTCCAATAATCTCAGCTCTGTTACCTGAAGTTCTGATACCTGCCTTTGATATTGACTATAATAATCACTGCTTGAACCTGGTGCCCTGTCCATACGTCTAGTTTTAAAATTCGCTACACGTTTTTCTGCGTCAATCAGACGTTGTTCGTATTCATCTATCTGCGTTTGGATAAACTGTTCTGCACTATCATTGCTTTGCCTGTTAGATCCTAGTGCAGTTTCAACAAATTCATTCAAGGTTATTCGGACTATTTTTTGTGATAACTCAGGAGAATTAGATGTAAAGCTAATAGTGTATATATTCTGCTCACGGGTACTGCTGAGTTTTATATTGCTTTTTAGGTCATCAATTAAAGCATCCATATCTTTTTGTGTTGCAACCGTGATGTCAAGATCTGCCTCGCGAGCGATTTTTTCTAAGTTTGGTCTGCTTAATAAAGTACGTGCGACTAAACTGATTTGATCGCTTGGATTGTTATAGACAGCTAATCCTCTTAACAGAGGCCTTAATAAACTATTGGTATCCACAAACACTCTTGCCGACGATGCATAGACATTGGGCATAGTAGCTACATAAAACCACCCTATGGGACAAATTAACCATGAAGATATAATGATGAAACGTTTTTTTATCCAAACGCCCTTCACATAGTCTAAAAGCTGGTCTACTGCTTCCTGAATTCCTAACATATTTACTTCTACTTAGATATTACGTGTAACGGATGTGTCAGATGTAACGATGTAACAGAGTTTAAAACCAAGCTTCTGGGATGATCAAAATATCGCCAGGCAATATATCCACATTTGCAGAAATATCTCCTTCTTTGATCAACCTATCTATATGCACTAAGAACTCTTGTTGCTTTCCGTTTACAACACGGATTAATTTTGAACCATCACCGTTAGCAAAATCAGTGATACCGCCCACTGCAACCATCAAATCAAGTAGAGACATATCCTCCTTGTAAGTGATCGCTCTGGGTGAAGTCGCTTCGCCAATAACCCTTACTTGTTCACTGTAAGGGCCTGAAAAACCTCCAATGCTCACGGTCACAATAGGCTCTCGTATATATTTGGATAATTCTTTTTCTACATCTCTGGCTAGAGCAGTGGGGGTTTTACCAGAAACCGGTAAATCTTCCACTAAAGAGGTGGTAATCATGCCATCAGGACGCACAGTGAAACTACCTGACACTTCAGGATTACGCCATACGAAGATGCTGACACTATCACCGGGTCCAATTAAGTATTTATAGTCGTCAATTGAGGTGGTGAGTGAGGGTCGAGTGGTTGCTTGCGGAAGGAGTGAATTTGTACTGCAACTTGCCATCAAAGTAAGCCCGAAAGATAACAAAAAAAATTGTGCAGATCTCTCTATATTCATATGCGTTGTCCCTAACTAAATAATTGCAAATGTAACAAAATTGTCGTTTTCTACAGCATCATAATTACTATAATACTGATCCAGAAAATTTAGTCTATCTCAAAAAGTTAAATTAGCATATGATATTTTACAACAAAAATGCAATAGGAGTTGCAAATGGCATTGAAGAGTAATAAGCAAAAGAAAAGCTCGAATGCATTGATGTTGGTCGAAGCATTCATAATCGGTTACGCTGCTTATGTCGCCAATGTTGTTGTTGCCAGCACAACCAGTACGCCTCAGTTGGATAGTTTTACCCTTATTTCTAGTGTCAGCGTTTTAACTTTTTTAGTGCTTGTTTTTTCACTTTCGGTGGGCTTATATGAAACTAAATTAAGAGAAACATTCAGAGGCATTATTCGACGTATTTTTGTAAGTCTGGCTTTAAGTTACTTTGTTGTTGAGCTCCTTGTTCTCATCTTTTTCCCCGAGGCTCTACACCATCCTTATTATTTTCCGGTTGCTGCGGGGTCGATTGTATTGTCGCTTGTTGTCTTCCGATATTTTATTAGCAAGCTAGGTTTATTAGGATTGGGTGGCACTAGGACAATCGTTATAGGTGCCGGTGAACGTGCTGCAATCATAGAAAAGCGTATGCGCCGTGATGCAGATCGTTTGGGGTTTGAGTTGCTTGGTTTTATACCCATTCCTGGTGATAACCGAGAAGAGGGCATTCAAAACGAAAAGCTACTATATGTAAAAATTGACGAAAATTTTAGGAATTTCATTGCAGATAATGAAATCGATGAAGTGGTCATTGCCTGTGATCAGCGCAGAGGTACCTTACCCGTTGAAATTCTTTTTGACTGCAGGCTAGGAGGTGTTTACGTCACCGACTTGCTTGACTTTATGGAACGAGAAACTGGACAAATTGTGGTCAATCTGATGTATCCAAGTTGGGTGATTTATTCGAATGGTTTTCATTCACAAAATTATTTAAGAGTCGCACTTGATTATACGATGAATTGTTTAATGGCAACAGCAGTCCTATTGCTTGCATGGCCTTTCATGTTGTTGGCAGCGATTATAATCTTTATTGAAGATATAAAAACTAAAGATGCTTCTATTTTTTATAAGCAAGAAAGAGTCGGTTTGAATGGCCGACTCTTTAATATTATTAAATTTCGTAGTATGCGCCATGATGCTGAGAAAGACGGAGCAAAATGGGCCACGGCTAATGATGCTAGAGTGACCAAAATTGGGTCTTTTATTCGCAAATTTAGAATTGACGAGTTACCACAGATTTGGAATGTATTTAGAGGAGAAATGTCATTTATTGGACCTCGTCCTGAGCGTTCTCAGTTCGTAGATCAGCTAAACAGAGAGATCCCTTACTATGATCAAAGACACAATGTAAAACCAGGCTTAACGGGTTGGGCTCAGTTAAATTATCCTTACGGAGCAAGTGTTGAAGATTCGATGGAAAAATTAAAGTTTGATCTTTACTATGTAAAGCATCAAAGTTTTATGCTAGATATGTTGATTCTTATTCGAACGGTCGAAGTAATTTTATTCGGGAAGGGACGTTAAATTTCGAAAGGGATGTTAAATTTGGAAAAGGATGTTAAGTTTTAAGATAGAAGTGAAATTTGAAAAGGATATTAAGTTTTAAGATAGAAGTGAAATTTGAAAAGGATGTTAAGTTTTAAGATGGAAGTGAAATTTGAAAAGGATGTTAAGTTTTAAAATGGACGTGAAATTTGAAAAGGATGTTAAAATTTGAAATCTGATGTGCTTAATGCAATGACTGTAGATGTAGAAGATTTTTTTCATGTATCGGCTTTTGAATCAGTTATTTCTCCTTCTCAATGGAAGGACTACCAACCTCGCGTAGATACTAATACTCGTAGATTACTCGATTTGTTTGCAAAAAAAGAGGTGAAATCGACCTTTTTTGTATTAGGTTGGGTGGCAGAACGTTATCCGGACCTGATAAAGGAAATACATAGCCAAGGTCATGAGGTGGCAAGTCATGGTTATGCCCACAAGCGAGTTATACTTCTCAGCCGTGATGAGTTTCTGCAGGATATAAAACGTTCTAAAAACCACTTGGAAGACTTATTGGGTGAGCAGATAATAGGTTATCGTGCACCAAGTTTTTCTATCGGCTATAGCAATGAATGGGCTTTTGAAGTGTTAGCCGAGCTCGGTTTTAAATATAGCTCTAGCACTTACCCTGTAAAACATGATTTATATGGCACCCCAGATTGGCCAAGATTTGCCTACAACAGACCAGAAAATATTATTGAAATACCTATTCCAACGCTACGGCTTATGGGCAAACAAATACCCATTGGGGGAGGCGGTTATTTTCGCCTTTATCCCTATAAAGTAACCCAAAAACTAGTTTCTAAGTATTTGCGGCAGGAAAAACAACCTTACTCCTTTTATTTTCACCCCTGGGAAATAGATGCCGACCAACCCCGTTTAAAAAATGCTCCTCTTAAATCGCGCTTTCGTCATTACGTGAATTTGCATCGAACCGAAGCCAAGTTGATTCGTTTATTAGATGATTTTAATTGGTCAACCATGCGTTATGTTTACGGGGTAAGTCAGTGACAGAAACATATTTGTTCGGGACCCTTGGTTCTAAGGCTGAGGATTTATTAAGGTGGGATGCGTTTGTCGACCAGTGTGAGCGTGGCAGTTTTTTTCATTTGTCTGGGTGGAAGCAAATTATTGAGCAGGTTTTCAACCACAAAAGCCATTTTATTTATGCGGAACAAGCAGGCTCCATAGTTGGGGTCTTACCCTTAGTAGAACAAAAAAGTTTTCTCTTTGGTCATAATTTAGTTTCAACACCATTCTGCGTATATGGAGGCGTGGCATCCGATTCTGATGATGTCATAGTATTCCTAGAAGCCAAAGCAATAGAATTAGCCCAGCAATTGTCTGTAGATTATCTCGAACTGCGTTATCCTTTTGCACGTAATAATGCCGCATTCACCGAAAAATGTGCCCATTCTGCATTTGGTTGTGTTTTACCTGAAAACGATGAAGCGATTCTGGCAGGTGTGACAAAAAGAAAGCAAAGGGCAGTAATAAGAAACTCCTTTAAAAACGACTTTACTCATCGAATTGATTCAGATACAGCTACCGCCTACAAAGTTTATTCAGAAAGTTTACGCAATCTGGGTACGCCTGTGTTTTCTGCCCATTATTTTAGTGCACTACGACAAATATTCGGTGAAAGATGTGACGTGTTAACGGTGGAACACCAAGGCCAAGCTGTTTCTTCTGTTTTGAGTTTTTACTATAAGGGACAAGTATTGCCTTATTATGGTGGAGGACTCAATAAAGCCAGAGCGTTAAAAAGTAACGATTACATGTACTATCAATTAATGTGTTCGGCTAAGTCATTAAGAAAATCACATTACTTTGATTTTGGCCGCAGTAAAGATAATTCTGGCGCCTACAAATATAAAAGAACTTGGGGCATGGAGCCTCAACCTTTGCATTATTTGTTTTATTTGGTTAAGGCAACTGAACTACCAGATTTAAGCCCCAACAATCCAAAATTTAAGTTTTTTATCAGCGTGTGGAAAAAGCTACCCGTTGCAGTTAGCCGCTTAATCGGTCCATTTTTGTCAAAGTATCTGGGATAACTTTAGATGAAAAAGGAACCCCTGTTATTTCTTTGCCATCGCATTCCATTTCCACCCAATAAAGGCGATAAGATACGATCCTTTAATATGCTTAAGGCACTTAGTGAGTTTTATGACATTTATCTAACTTGTTTTGTAGATGATCCCTTTGACTGGCAATATGCAGATAAATTGGACAAGTACTGTCAACAGAAGTTGTTGATAAAACAGAATAAAACTCTGTCAAAGATCAAAGGTTTGCAAGCTTTTATCAGCGGTGAAGCTATCTCGGTTCCATACTATTACAGCCGGGAAATGGCCAAGTGGACGAGTGATATCATTACCGTTCATAACATAAAACAAGTATTTGTTTATTCTTCATCAATGGCACAATACGTTGAGGGTGAACGCTACTTGTCGCAAAATCGGATTATTGATTTTGTAGATGTGGATTCAGATAAATGGAATCAATATGCAGAGGGAAAGACAGGCCTTGCTCGTTGGGTTTATAAACGAGAATGGCGCAAGTTGCAGTCTTTAGAGAATAAAATCGCTGAAAAATTTCAGCATAGTTTGTTTGTTTCTCCTCAAGAAGCTAATTTATTTAAACTGCAAGTGCCCCAGTCTGTCAGCCTTAAAGTCAGCAGCATGTTAAACGGGGTAGATACTGAATTTTTTGATCCAAAGAACTCTGACGTTGAGGCTATGGATGAAAATATTGATGTGGTGTTTACTGGTGCAATGGATTATTGGGCCAATGTTGATGCCGTCATATGGTTTTGCCATAAAGTGTGGCGACTGATCCGTGCTAAACATCCTAATGCACGTTTTTATGTAGTGGGAGGTAATCCTAGCCCACAGATAAAGGCACTAGACGCAAAACAGGGGATCAAAGTAACGGGTCGTGTAGTCGATGTAAGGCCTTATATTCT
>CAJQKX010000024.1 GCA_905479025.1 uncultured Paraglaciecola sp. | reverse complement strand
CGTCCTCCCATGACTGCTCTAACAAACACGCACTTTCTTCTAACATGAAATCTTCCAGCACCAATATGGCGCCGATGTATACGCTCCAGAAAGCTTCAGTAGAATTGCCTGCTTTGCCAATTAAGCCTTGTAGCTTAGTGATGGTAAGTTTAGCGTTAGCTAAAGGTGTACTTTCGTCTATTGGATTATTCTCAAATTCGAAGAAGGCTTTAATCGTTTTATGGGATTCTTTTTGCTGCTCAACATTAAATACTAGGTTTGCAATTAAACCTTTATATTCATCTAAGGTCTTAGCCGCTTCCTGCAAATTCAACTCTCGCTCTGATGGGCCAGGTCCTGCGCCACTTGCTTTGTCCAGCTTTTTCTTGGTCTTTAAGCTGCTCTTGGCTGAACCCGCAATGGCTTTACCAACTGCACCGAAGGCACCTACTACTTTTAATCCTAATTTGGTCAAGACCTTGTTCTTCTTGGGATTACTTTGAGATTCATTTTCACCCATCGCAAGCATGTCTTGATAATACAAGACAAATTCAAACCAATCGGGTTTAACGTCGATGTTGTTAAAAGGTGCTAATTGAAAGTCTGCATCATTTAATAATCGGAAGAATATGTTTCTTCCTGTGGATAAATTATTAATGACATCCAACCATTCGCTTCTGCTGCTAAGGGTATTTTTACCAGTATGAAAATTCTTTAAAAATGCTCCCCAACTGGCTAAATAGTTTTGTTGGTATTGCTGCTGAAATACCGGTAAGTACCTAGCTAAAAAAGGATGGTCATCACCTAAAGCTATTAATATTTGTTCTGAAAAATCATCAATAACCTCTTTACCTGCTAGGGTATAAGCCCCCTTAACTGAGCCGGAAGACGCCATAGATTTTGAACCCTGCCAGTAGTCATTGAGATTTACATGCTCGACGTTTTGATTGTTATTAACCCAATCAATTAACCAGTCCATGGTGCCGTTTGAAGATAGTAATAAAGAAGATATCGCTCCCTGATATTGAATGATTTGTTGTTGCCACGCTTTACGATAGTTTGCGCTATCTGCTGCGCGCTGCATCACAAGACTTTTCAGGTATAGGTCATTTAAGCCATCAATGACATCAGGCGAAAAATTTTCAATATATAAGCTATCAAAGGGTTGCGGTAGTAAAGCCAGATCAAATAATGATGCCCCATTTCTGGCTGAACTTAATACGTTAATGCGTCGCATTAATATTGTTAAGTAATCAACTTTAACTTCAATATCAGCTTTATCGAGTTGCCCAATTTGGTCTTCAAAAAAGCTATCTATCGGCACAATCAATGTGTCTTGAATATCGTGAGCTAAGGTGGCTTTTAGTGTTGGTACCTTAAAGTCACCTTCGGAAAGGGGCAGCCAGTGGGATATATTAACGTCATTCAAACGGTTAATTAGCTGATATCGACTTTCAAAGTTTGCAATGATTTTATCTTGCTCTTCTGAATTAGAAAGTTGCATCTCGTATTGCTGATAGATATCACCGATCCTTTCCTTATCATTGCTATGTAAAAGCACAAGAATAATAACCAGTATCGAAGCGGCAGAAAAATAGGTTCCCAAACGTTTGTTGCTTTCAATATCGCTGGCTGTATTTTTATTCGTCGATGTTGCAGGTAACCAACATAATGCTGATTGCTCTAATAATTGATCCGCAAAACTTGCTTTATTGCCTTGGGACATCACAACAAACAAACCAGCACATATAGGCTTGCCTTGAAAGCTGTTATTTGAAAATAATCTATTGCAAAAAGAATCTACTGTCAGTTGAACTTCATTGGTTTTATGGGGAAGGTTTGCGACAGTCTCCTCAAAACCTTGATTAACTAGATAAGTTAAAGAGCCTTGTTTAAAAACATCCTGCATTTGTAGGAAACAGTTATCGACTAAAGTATCTACTGTATTTAAATTTTGATTAACAATGCCTAATGTTTGCGCTTTCCAGTCTTCAGTTAACCTTGCTAACCAGTTATCAACGCCACTTAACTCCTCTAAACCAAGAAGGGTTATATTTATTGGCACTTCAACACCACAATGCTCTTTGATTTCTTCATACTTTTTACGAAGTGTATCTGCTATTTGATTTCTGGCGCTAAGGTCTACTAAATCATTTACGTGGATAGATACTAATAATCCATCTAATGACTTTTCTTTTTCGCTTGAGGCTAAACCATGAAGTATTTGCAACCATTCACTGTTGGCTGCGGCATTAACATCCCTCATTAAATAGGAATCTACGTCCACCACTACAAGCTGATTAAAAACAAGCCAATTAATATGTTTATACTCAGTAAAAATAGGATCATTTATTTTCGGCTTATTGGTTGAGTCATTGCATAACCAGTCGGCGTGTTTATTATCCATTTTTAAATGCATAATGAAGTTTGCATCTTGCTGCTGTTCATTCGCGCTATGGTTTCGATGAACTCTGGCGATCACGCGTTTAATATGTTTATCAATATCTTTAGAAAACAAAAAATGGAAAAAGGATAGTTTGGTTTTATCACTTTTTGCAGACTCGATATTGATTAGCTTTTCAACCCGTTGTTTGGCCTGCCAGCGCTTATATAGATAAATACAAAATTTAATGCCGTACCAGCCAACGAAAATGGCAACAAATACTTGTATACCGATGGCTTCTGTTAAACCTGCCAATATAGCCCCTGCAAAACAGACACCAAATATTACTGACCAAATAAAGACAATAAGTAGAAACTTCAGGAATTTTTTCATTCTATAATACCAACTAAATTTGGCTTAAAATTTGAGATACGCTCTCGACAAGATCGCTTCTCAATAAAAAGTAGGTTAATAAAACCGCTGCAATTGGGACAAGTACTAAGAGCAACTCTTTTTGTTTTTTTCTACTAACCTGACTACCGTTATTTATTTCACGGTTCGGGATCTCTGGTGAAAACAAATGGCTATCAATGTTTTTTGATAGAAGCGCATAATTTGCCTGAATAATTTCTTGCTTAACGCTTTGCTCTCCACTTTCAAAATAACAACCGGAAAAACCTTGCACCAAGGCATAAAGAAAAACTTCTCTCACATCTTGTTCTTTTTCATCATTTTCGTTTAAACCGTCAAGCCTTTCGTAAAATTGCATTCCGGCTTTTTGAGTGTCGAAATAGGTCTTTTGAAAGGGCTCATTTGCCCACTCATCACGGTGTTTCCAATCAGACGCTAAAATCATTTCGTCAATTAATGCACAAACCGCGAATAAGGCATTTTGATTTTGTTGTTTAGAATAACTTGCACAGTTAACCTTAGATAACAAAGCGTTTAAGTCTTCTTTTACGCCAATCAGGGATTTATCTAAAGTATCAGATAGTTCTTGATGAAGTTCTTTAAGTCCTTGAAATACTGGAATATAATTATCTATTAATCTCATTATTTATCCTTGCACTGCGATTAATTCGATTACTATATCTTCTGGAGCGTCATTCCAGATAATACCAATTCGTCTCATTTCTATCACTTTTTGCCACTGGTACGACTGTCGATCAATATTAAAATAATAACTGTCAGGAACCGTTGCAACACCTTGTGGCTTTTTGTTCAAATAGCTCAATTCAGCCCCTGGCAATGCCCGTTTAAGATAAACATCCACCTGACCATCAGCCCCTACTTTTACAAAATCAAGTCTCGAGTCCATATCATCTAATAAATTTTCTTTGGTCCTAACCCGAATATATATTCGGGTATTTGCGGCTAAAAATTCACTGCTTAATGGTGCAACAAACTTAGAGCCGCCTTGATGTACCAAATTGATCAATAATTCAGGCTTAATAGTAAGTTCATTTAATAATTTAACCGTGAGTTTGTTCGCTCTAGAGAAGCAATCCGATAAATTATTACGATTGAAAGGGATGATTGATTGAGTTTCTACCGCGCTTTCCCCTGTAACAGAGACATCTTGTGAAAATATACTTAATTGAGAAATTAATTGTCTATAAGCCAAGTATATATCTGACGGTAATGTTGAATCATCGTCTTCAAATTGATTAAAACTAGCAATATTATTGCCAATTGCCATCATGGCTAGACCTACTGAGACATTATTCGAATTATTCGCTAGTCCCCCATCGAAAGAGCTAATATTTTGTAATTGTTCAAAGCGACTGATTAAACTTAGCCGTGTTTTTTTCACTAATTTATTAAGTGTTTCAGAGCCACTTAATAACGTTATTTTGGGTATATAACTTTCAGACAATACATACTCGTCGCTCACTACGTTCAGCTCTGCAATTTTTATGACCTTAGCACCATCACTTGAGCGTGATAATGCCTCTGTCATTACCTTACAGTTAAAGTTCAAGGTGGATAACGGTGCTTGCTCATTAGCATCAAAAATATCTTTTGTATCGACATCTGGCGCAAGTGTGAAACGAGCATTCGGTGTGGTGTTTGAAGCCAGGTTAGACTGCTCTGCGGAAAGAGAGCCCAGGCTAATGTAAATTTCAATTATGCCCGCCTCATCCACACTACTTTGCTCTAACTTTAAAGAAGAGATTTGACTGTTTCCTGGATATGAAATCAAGGTACCGTCATCAAGTATGCATTCAAAACTTTCTATTGTTATCAAGCCCAATTTTAAAGCGGGCAAGTCAAATTTTAATTGAGAAATACCTGAATCTGTACCACAGCGTGCTTTAGAATATGCATTAGAAGTGGCAGATATATACTTATCTAGATGTTGAAAGTGTTGAGGCTTCAAAAATAACCCCTGATTCCAATATAAGGATTTTATTGAATCCATTAATTATCTCCAATTAGCTAGCTATCGCGCTAAACTCGGTAATACTGCTTTCGCCAAGACGAATATTCAGTCTGATTTTTGAGGGTCTGACGATGTCTGGTTGAATTTCTTGTTCAGTAAAATAGCCTAACGTTAGATAATCTAGATAAGACCAATCAGTCTTTATTGGTTCTTGTGCTTTGATATTTATCGAAATGGGTATAATACGTACAACTTGATTCTTATTAAGCTCCGCAAACCCTGCAACGATTGCTATGTATTTAACATTTTCTTCTCTAGCAAGATTAAAGGTAATTTCTTGCTTAGGCGCGACGATAAAAGATTCACTAAATACCGCATTGGGTATCATTTCCAGTGATTGACTTAGCACCGTGGCTATACCGTCAGGGGTTTGAAATAATGTATTGATGGCGCTGATTTCTGTTAACTGTATAATTTTCACACTCAGCGTATGTGCCCTTTGACCAAAGATATTTAGCTCTGAACTTGCCGTAAACTTTGCATGAATGGCATCCTCAGCTCTTGACCATATTACGTCTTTATTACCCGGGCTATTTACATTCCATTTATCCCAAGACTTTAAATTAACATTCCAAAAATCAGTTTCAGCATTTTGCTGTAATTGAACATTGGACATGGTTTGCTGAAATGGATCATCAGGTAGATAGCTACAGCCAAAATTCAAGGCAGATACGCAAAATATGCATATCCACCTTAATGAGTAAGAAGCAATGTTTTTCATAAGC
>CAJQKX010000023.1 GCA_905479025.1 uncultured Paraglaciecola sp. | reverse complement strand
CACTGAAATTACTGATATCAACAATGCTTACCTGAGACAAGATAATCTAACAGTGGAATTGTTAGGGCGCGGTTTTGCCTGGCTAGACACAGGAACTCATAATTCGCTATTGGAGGCAGGGCAATTTGTAGAGACAGTAGAAAAGAGACAGGGCCTAAAAGTTGCGTGTTTGGAGGAGATTGCTTTTCATAAGGGTTGGATATCGCTTGGCGCCCTATTAGATCAAGCCGAAAAGCTCAAAAAAACTAGTTATGGTGAATATTTGATAAAAGTTGCTGGAGGATATAAATGAATATTATTCAGACTAAATTACCAGGATGCGTCGTTATTGAGCCTAAAGTTTTTGGGGATGAAAGAGGTTTCTTCCTAGAAACATTCCATGTTTCTAGGTACGAGCAACTGCTAGGAATATCAACACCTTTTGTGCAAGACAATTACTCGCGATCTTCAAAGCATGTGCTTCGCGGACTGCACTTTCAAAAAATGAAGCAACAGGGGAAACTAGTTAGAGTGGTTAGGGGTGAAGTTTATGATGTTGCTGTCGATATCCGAAAGGAATCTCCAACTTTTGGCCAGTGGGAGAGTATAATTCTGTCTGAGGAAAACAAGAAACAAATGTGGATTCCTCCTGGATTTGCCCATGGATTTTTGGTCCTAAGTGAATCTGCAGATTTCGAGTACAAATGTACAGATTATTATGACCCATCTGATGAAGGCAGCATTTTGTGGAATGACTCTGATCTCAATGTCTCTTGGCCGGTAGTAAAACCACTGATTTCTGAAAAAGATTCAAAAGCCGCTTTATTTTCTGAATTACAGTCGTGAAGGTATTAGTACTAGGGAAAAATGGTCAGCTTGGGCATTGCCTTCAAGATCAGCTTCGGTCTAGTCGGCATGAGGTAATCTTCACTTCGCGAGGTGATATCGATGTTGGCGAATTTTCTCAAGTGTCGAAACGTATCCTTGAGATTAAGCCTGATGTTGTTATTAACGCTGCAGCATATACGGCAGTTGATAAAGCTGAAAGTGAACCAAAGTTGGCAAATCATCTTAATCATCTGGCGGTCGAAAATTTGGCTAAGATATGTTCTAGCTTGAACGCAATAATGATCCATTTTTCTACAGACTATGTTTTTGATGGTGAATCAAGAGTAGCGTATAAAGAAGATGCAGCTGTTAATCCCCAAGGAGTCTATGGAACTACCAAGCTTATGGGAGAGTTAGCAATTAAGAATGCGGGATGTAAATATTTGATTCTCCGCACTTCATGGGTTTTCAGTGAGTATGGAAGCAATTTTTTAAAGACGATGCTTCGTTTGGGGTCTGAAAAAGATGAGATAAATGTGGTGGACGATCAGATCGGTTGTCCGACATATGCTCAGGATATTGCTCATGCCATATCGGGTATTTTATCGAGCGATGAATTGGATGAGTCAAAGTTTGGCGTCTTCCACTTTGTCGGGGATAATCCATGTTCCTGGTATGAATTTGCTAGCAATGTTTTCACTCAAGCCAGTATTCTCGGTCTAAAAACGCCCTCAATACTAAACCCAATTAAGACTATCAATTATCCTACACCAGCAGTTCGACCGCAGTATTCTGTGTTAGACACCTCTAAAATAGAGAAGGCGTTTGGGCTTCGTAACTCGAATTGGAATGATGGTATTGGAAGAGTATTGGACAAATTGGTTTGCTGATTAACCAGGAAGCGGGAGTGATTTTTAGCTGTTCAACGTTACGAGGAAAATTCATTTAAGATGAGAAAGTATGAATGATTTAGTGTCTATTATCATGCCTTGTTTTAATTCTGAGCTATTTTTGCGAGAGGCTATAGGCTCTGTTCTAAAGCAAACCTTTTCAAATTGGGAACTGATTATATGCGATGATGGATCTACCGATAAGAGTGTCATGGTTGCGGGTGAATATGCTTTATTAGATTCACGCATCAACCTTATCGATAACATCTATTCTAAAGGCGCACCTGGTGCTCGAAATTCTGCTCTAGATGTTGCCTCTGGCAGGTATATTGCTTTTTTGGACTCTGACGATGTATGGTATGTCGATAAGCTAGAGCAACAAATTTCCTTTATGAAAACACGTCAAATAGCATTTTGCTACAGTTACCATGATTTGATGGATGAAAATGGTGCTTTTTTAGGGACCTATAAGGCCCCAAGTGAGGTGAGCTTGAGAAAAATGAAGATAAGTAACTTCATTCCTTGTTTAACTGCAGTGTATGACTCAAAAGTCCTAGGGAAAGTCTATCAACCCCAAATAAAAAAACGTAATGACTTTGCTTTGTGGCTTAAAATTCTGAACGGAGGCGTTGTTAAAACTGCTCATTGTTTACCTATAGCAACAGCTAGATATAGGGTCAACTATTATGGACTGTCTAGTAATAAGTTAGACTCGTTAGTTTTTTTCAGACGATGCCTTGTAGAATTCGGGTCATGTTCACATTACGAGGCATATTTCTACAGTCTTCTTTATTTGATGTTAATTGTGGTAAAAAAGAAGTTTATTAATATTTATAATTGGATTGCTATACGGCTATAGTTCAATATGAAAAGTATTAAAAATGTTATGTTAAAGGTATTACGTCAATGATCTTGGTTACTGGTTCAAGTGGATATGTTGGTTCGATTCTGGTCCCATCAAT
>CAJQKX010000022.1 GCA_905479025.1 uncultured Paraglaciecola sp. | reverse complement strand
CAGGAGTGATGAGTCTGTCAGATGCTGATATGGGGACTATTTGGCTGACATTGCGCCTTGCTAGTACTGTCACTATTTTACTGCTTATTTTTGCGACTCCGCTTGCGTGGTGGTTAGCCAGAACGCAATCTTGGTTTAAAGGCCCCATAAGCGCGATAGTGGCGTTACCCTTAGTGCTTCCGCCCACTGTCCTTGGTTTCTATTTACTATTAGCTATGGGACCAAATGGGGCTATAGGACAGTTCACCCAAGCTATTGGATTAGGCACATTGCCTTTTACTTTTTGGGGATTGGTGGTGGCGTCGATGGTTTATTCTTTGCCCTTTGTTGTACAGCCTATTCAAAATGCGATTGAAGCTATTGGTAATCGGCCTTTAGAAGCTGCGGCAACGCTCGGTGCAGGGCCAATAGATTGTTTTTTTAGTGTGGTGTTACCTCTGGCAAAGCCGGGCTTTATGACGGCCTCTATTCTAGGGTTTGCCCATACGGTAGGTGAGTTTGGTATTGTATTGATGATTGGAGGCAGTATTCCAAGCGAAACCCGTGTGGTATCTGTGCAAATTTATGATCATGTAGAAGCATTAGAATATGCTCAAGCACATGTTTTGTCTGGCGTAATGGTCATATTTTCATTTTTAGTATTATTAACGTTATATACCTTTCAGCGTAAACGCAAAGCAGTAGGCTTGACCTATGGCCAATAAAATCAAAACGTTAGATACATCCATTGAATCGGCTCGGGGTATTAAGGCTAGATTTCAATTTAGTGTTAAACAATTTGCTACCGAGACGTTTACATTCGATATTGATCTTACTATTCCAGGGCAGGGTGTCACTGCTCTTTTTGGTGAATCTGGTTCGGGTAAAACATCCTTATTACGTTGTATTGCGGGACTAGAAAAAAACATATCTGGTTGTTTGAGTGTTAATGGGGAACTTTGGCAAGACGCCTCTGTGTTTGTTCCAACCCATAAACGTAGTCTTGGGTATGTGTTCCAAGAAGCCAGTTTATTTGAACACTTGACCGCTATGGGAAATCTTCGTTATGCCATTAAACGTAATAATCAAGCCGCAAATTCCCAGCTATTAGAACAAGTTATCAGTGTGATGGGCATAGAAAGTATATTGTCCCAATTTCCTCAACAACTTTCTGGCGGTGAAAAACAACGAGTGGCCATAGCCAGAGCATTATTGAGCCAACCTAGATTATTACTGATGGATGAGCCGTTAGCATCGCTAGATAACGCGCGTAAATATGAGATATTGCCTTACCTAGAAAGGCTTCGCAGCAGTTTTAATATCCCTATTTTATATGTCAGTCATGCTGTTGATGAAATAGTACGATTAGCCGATCATGCTGTTATCTTGCGACAAGGAAAAGTGATTGCTCAAGGTGGCATAACAGAGCTGTTTTCTAGAGCAGACTTACCCTTGGGAGTGAGTAACGAATTAGGGGCTATTCTCGACTGCAAAGTATTGGAGAGAGACAAACAATGGCATTTAATGCGAGTCGCTTTTAATGGAGGTGAACTTTGGTTACCCAATGTTGAAAATAAACACAACACCACACAAAGAATACGGGTGTTGGCCAGTGATGTTAGCCTGACATTATCACCTCATTCAGATAGCAGTATTCTCAATGCGCTATCAGGTGAAATAGTAGACATAATCAACGATCAAAACCCAGCAATGGTGTTGGTAAGGCTAAAAGTTGGAAAGAGTTATTTACTGGCTCGTTTGACCCAAAAGTCGTTACAAAAACTAGCATTGGCCGTGGGACAAATTATCTGGATCCAAATTAAAACTGCTGCCATTTTACGTTAGTTAGGTTTGCTATCAACTGCCTTTAAAGGCTTTATGGGATATGCAATTCGCGATTATTTAATAGAGGCCGCAGCACACGAGATTTGAAATGGGTTAGTTAACACATTGAGAATAAAATATTGTTGCCCGTATTGTACGATACATTAGCATGATTTTAGGCATCATCACTATCGCTACTCAACCCAGGAATGTCATGTTTATTTTGCAATAGTCATTGCCATAGTTATTGCCATTGATAGTGCGAGCTTAAATCTCTTATTGCTGCGCTGCGGGGTTCATAAGCGGCTCAGGAACATGATTTTTCATACTTGTATTCAAGTGTAGACTTCGCAGGAACATCCTATTTCTGAGGAGAAACAGGATGTTGACTATCGACTATTCAGGATGAAACGCCTGTGCAACCTTCGCAATTTGATCTCGCATCCAAATATGTGCATCGTCTAAGTCAGCGCTCAAATGCCAGTATAAAAAGTACTCAAGTGGTGGTAGTTCAAACGGTAACTCGTACATAGACAAATCATAATGTTTGGCTAAGTGATAAGGTAAACAAGCAATCAAATCAGTTTTAACTAAAGTTGAAGGAATGGTTAAAAAATGCTGGCTACGCATAACAACCCTGCGCTTCTTACCTTCTTTATCTAATGCTACGTCTATGGGTCCTGCCCCCGTTTTTCTATGGGAAACGTTAATATGACCGAGCTCTAAAAATGCCTCCATGCTCATACCTTGAGATAATGCGGGATGATTTTTACGTGCTAAGACTACAAATCTGTCTTCAGCAATTTTCAGTTTACATAAATGTTGATCACTAAAAGATGAGGCATCAGCGTAAAAATCAAGGCTACCACTGGCCATGGCCGATACAATGTTTTTGCGCTCAATTTCGTAATTGGTTAAAGATATTTTAGGTGCGTTTGTTTGTAATTGACCAAGAAGACGGGGTATGAAGCTGACTTCAAGTAAATCTCTGCAAGCAAAATTAAATGTTTTCTCCGCTTTCAGCGGATCGAAAATATGACTTTCTTGCACACTTCTTCTCAATAAACCAAGCGCTTCTCGAGCAGGGCCAATAATATTTTGTGCCACCGGTGTAGGTGTCATACTGTGCCCAGTTCGCACAAACAAAGGATCGTTCAGCATTTCACGCAAACGGGCTAGGGAGTTACTCACCGCTGGTTGAGTAATGCATAACACATCAGCCGCTTTTGTTAAGCTGCCAGCTGTGTAAATAGCATCAAAAACAGCAAATAAATTCAAGTCAATACGGTGTAAATTCATAAACATACCCTTAAAACAAATCTGCAGACAGGATACGTTATTTATTAGTTAAATCAATGTTTGGATATAGTTAATATTCATTACATTGATATATAGAAGATTGTTAGACTGTAAATCAATATACACAGGAGACAGTAATATGACTAAAAAACTATTAGCCTTAACAGTGGGAGAGCAACTGCCCGTTGGTGATTGGATAAGTATTACACAAGCTGACATAGATATGTTTGCCAAGGCCACTAATGACCATCAATGGATACATGTTGATCCACAGCGCTGTGAAAAAGAGAGCCCATTTCATACCACCATCGCCCATGGGTATTTAACTGTCACTTTGATGCCCAACTCTCTGTATCAAGCTATTGAGCCCGACCCAGTTTATCAGTCGTTATTAAATTACGGTGTAGATAAAATCAGATTTATTGAACCGGTGCGAGTCAATGATAAAATTCGGTTTTTATCAACGTTAGTTAAAGTAGAACAAAAGGCATCGGGTAAATTGTTTTATTTCGAAACTACTGCGCAAATAGAGGGGCGTGATAAACCTGCTATGAAAGGCGTTTTTCTCACTTTATTAGTGGGTGCTTCATAGCATAATCATAAGACAATAAACTGGCAGCTAGTTCTCGATTCTCGATTCTGGCTGGTCTGACCATACTGATGGCTAATGTTTACATATAACTAACAATCTGTTTACATATACCCCCCTCACACCTACTATCATAGTCAGTATCTATAATTATGTTTATCAGGTACTAAGCACACAATAATATTATTAGAATTAAATAGTTTGATGGTCTTGTAGCAAGGTTGTCCTGCGACTTCTACTATTTTTGATAGATACTTAATATCTAATAACTAATAGCTCACCTATTGGGAACACATTATGAAAATGAAAACTAAATTAACAGCATTGGCAGTGGCAATTTCTGCTCAGCTAATACCTTTTGGCAATATCGCAATTGCCCAAGAAGAAAGTGCAGAGAAAGAACAAGAAGTCGAATTGATCATGGTAACGGGCAGTTTTGTCAGGCGCAGTGAGAATTTTGAATCGCCGTCACCATTAGCTGTGTTGGATGCTGGTGACATAGACTCCATTGGGGCAAAAAGTATTGCAGATATTACCCAAACACTGACCATTAATACTGGAGCTGAAAACACCCCTGATGCATTTACCCAAAATGCTACAGCCGGTACTTCTAACATCAACCTGCGTGGTTTAGGCGTGGCCTCCACCTTGATTTTATTAAATAACAAACGTCAGGTGGTGAACGCCCAGAATAACAACGGCGGAGTAAATTTCGTAGACACAAGTTCATTAGTGCCAATGATTGCCATCGATAGAATGGAAGTGGTGAAAGATGGGGCTTCTGCTTTATATGGTTCTGATGCAGTCGCAGGTGTTGTCAATTTTATTACCAAAACCGATTATGAAGGCGCGCAGGTTTCTCTGGATTATCAAGACGGTGCTCATGGTGACAATAAAGAATATAACCTACAAGGTTTATGGGGCGCAGTCGGAGACGATAGCAGCATTTTGGCCGCTATCAGTTATACTAATCGCTCCCCTCTGTTTACGCGAGACCGTCGTATAAGTCGTCCTGTTGACGATGCCAGTTCATTAGGCAACCCGGGTTCATACTTTATTGGTGCAACTCCTTTCATTGACCCCACCGGTTGTGCAGAGTATGGAGGGCTGCCAACTTTACTTGCGCCTCCAGGTACAGTGCCTGGCTTAGATGTCGGACTTTGTCGTTTTGACTTTGGTAATGGTTTTTCTTTTGTGCCAGATGAGTCTCGTGTAACGACTTATGTAAAGGCAACCAAGCAATTAACCGAGAATATTGAATGGACAACGGAAATTACCAGTGCGAGAAACAGGGCTGAACGCGGCGGCTCACCGAGTTTTCCTATCTTAACATTCCCGACTGTTCCAGCTAATCACCCAAATAATGTGTTTGGGCAAGATGTTTCTTACTTTGGTCGTGAGGTGGGTAATGATGCTAACGGTAACGCTCTACCTGGCGACCCAGCCAACACAGAGTCCGATACCTTTAGATTCATGACCATGGTGCAAGGTGAACTGGAAGATGGTTTTTGGGAAGTCAGTTATACGGCCGCTCGAAATGACTTTTTATTCACAGGCAATGACACCTTAGCACAAGAGTTCCAAAATGCCCTTCGAGGGTTTGGTGGGCAAGGCTGTGATCCTATTGCGGGTGTGGCTGGAGAAGGTGCATGTGAATATTTTAACCCCTTCGCTACACAATTTACCTCATCACCCAATTCACAGAATGTAATTGATTCTTTTACGGGCAGGCAATCCATTGATTCTGAGTCAAACCTAGAAGTGGCAGAAGCGTTTCTCTCAACTGAATTATTTGAGATGGATGGTGGTGTAGCCGGTATCGCTGTTGGTGTGCAGTATCGTTATCAGGATTTGTTTCAAGACCACGATTCTCAGTCTAACCAAGATAAATTCGCTTTCGTTATTGGTAACCCCGATATAGGTGGTGAGCAGGATGTTGTTGCTGTTTTTGGTGAACTAGCTCTGCCAGTTTCTGATGATATTGATATTCAAATAGCCTTGAGATATGAAGATTACGGCGGCAGTATTGGTGATACTATTGATCCTAAGTTAGCCGTTTCTTGGCGTGCAACCGATGATTTTTCACTTCGTGCCTCAGTATCAACCTCATTTAGAGCACCTTCTATCTTTCAAAGAGACGGTGGCGGAACTGGTCTTAATCAGGTGAGTGATCCTATCACTGGGGGGACCTTTTTTGCTGCAGTGAGATCAAGCGGTAATGAAGACTTAGTGCCTGAGGAGTCTACTGCTTTTAATGTTGGTTTCTCATTTGAGCCAGTTGATGACCTATCGATTGAAGTAGACTATTGGAGCTTTGACTTCACCAATTTAATTACTCAAGAGAGTTTTCAGGCGATACTTAATGCGGAGCCACAAAATCCAGACAGAGTTGTCAGGGTAGGCGATCCATTGAATGGTCCTATCATTCGCATCAATACGACTTATGTGAATGCGAATTCACTTGAAACCTCTGGTTTGGACCTTGTTGCTAACTACAAAATAGATACTGACATGGGAACATTTACTCCTAACCTAAGTGCTACCTATATCCTTGCTTATGATTTAGTTGATCCCCAAGCAGGTCAAATAGATGGTGTGGGCTCGCGTAATTACAATAATATTGGTACCTCTACCCCAGAACTAAAAGCTAATTTCGGTTTGAACTGGACCCATGAGAACTACTCGGCTAATATTTTTGCTCGTCATATTGACAGCTATACAGACGATCAAAATGACCTCAGAGAAATTGAGAGTCATCTCACATGGGATGCTCAGTTAAATATCGATTTGGGTGGCATACTTGAAACTGATGCCGCTTATATCTTAACCTTTGGTGGTGTGAATCTGACAGATCAAGATCCACCTCAAGTTTACACTAATGGTGGTTTTGATTCTAAAGTACATGATCCACGCGGCAGACAAGTCTATGCTCGCTTGGCGATTGAATTTTAATTCATAACTAAGGTCTTTACACAAAATCCCCGGCTATTACCGGGGATTTTTTTGTAAACTACTTTTTCCAGCTGTTAGTATATCCTTAGTCGCTATAAACTTTTATTCAATAGGATAATGGCACATTATTAGTGGACTCTTTACTGCAAATATCATGATGAGAAAACGACCATGGAAAAATATTCCCAAGCACAAATTCACATTCAGCTGAAAAATATAAACCAAGCATTAGACGTTCAACAACAGTGGCAAGTGGTTGAAGGGAAGTTGATAAAAACCTTCAAGTTTAAAAGTTTTATCCGAGCGTTTGGGTGGATGTCACAAATAGCTATATGGGCTGAAAAACTCAACCATCATCCTGAGTGGTGTAATATTTATAATAAGGTTGAGGTGCAACTTACCACGCATGATGTAGGTGGGATAAGTGAATTAGATTTTAAATTGGCTGAGAAGATGGAGATGCTTAACATAATTAAGTAGGCATCCCTTTGTATTAAGAATAAAACAAATAAAATAAATTAATGTCATAAATACAAGTCAAATACACAAGTCAATTTTAAAGACGTTGCTTAATTCGACATATCGTATGTAGTTTAAGCGGTTGAATGTATTTTTAAGGTTTATCTGTATTATCTGCTTGCGTGCTAAAGTTGGCTATGTATAATACGCCGCACTTGAGCAATGGAAGTAAATCCTATTTTCTTCCGACTCAAATAAGATTTCAAGCGCGGGATGGAGCAGTCTGGTAGCTCGTCGGGCTCATAACCCGAAGGTCGTAGGTTCAAATCCTGCTCCCGCAACCATATTTATTAGTGAAATTACATCAATGCTTAATTACTTGATCTTAGAATCAAAGTAGTTTGATAAGTATTAAATTATAAAAAATAAAAAATTAC
>CAJQKX010000021.1 GCA_905479025.1 uncultured Paraglaciecola sp. | reverse complement strand
CTTTTTACAATACATTCACAGAGACAAAGATGAAGTGGAAACTCAATCATGAATATTTTAATTATCGATACTGCTACCGAGGCCTGTTCAGTTGCCCTTGAGGTCAACAAACACGTTTTCAATCGTTTCGAAGTCTGTCCACAGCAACACAGTCAACGTATATTGCCGATGATTGATGATGTCTTAAAAGAGGCGAATGTGACACTGCAAGACTTAGACTACTTAGCCTTTGGACGCGGCCCTGGGAGCTTTACTGGGGTGCGTATTGCGACTGGTGTGATACAGGGATTAGCACTAGGTACCGGTCATAAAGTGCTTAGCATATCTACATTAGCCGCAATGGCACAGCAAGCTTATGTGCAAAATAAGAGTGAACAGGTGACTGCAGTAATAGATGCGCGTATGTCAGAAGTATATTTTGGCCAGTATAAACTTAAACAAAAAGTCATGGCATTGATTGGGGAAGAGCAAGTGATACCGCCAGAGGATGCATTAGTATTACTCAATAGTAACGTTGAAATGGCTGGCGTTGGAACTGGATGGCAGGCATACCCAGAATTAAATGCGGCAGCCAACGTTGATGTGATTTCCGGTGTTTTGTATCCTAATGCTGTGTATATGTTGCCCTTAGCTAAGGCTTTAATTGCCGATGGACATGCTGTTGAAGTAGAAGACATCCAACCGGTTTATTTGCGTGACAAAGTAACCTGGAAAAAATTGCCAGGACGAGAGTAGATAATTAATAGAACAATCTGGAACAATTCTTGTATATTTTGGATTTTTGGGTTTGTAAATTATTGTTTCTAATGATTAGGAAAAGTTGTTGAGTATAGAGTCACTATCTTCATTAAAAGCATCTGATATTCCCCGTTCGTCTCGGGACAAGCTCCGTGAGCTTAAATCAGAAAAAATCAAAGATGACAATCTAGTCACTACTCAAGCATCTATTATTCGCAGCGGTGACACCCAAATATTTGAAAAAGCAGCATCTTTTAAACAACACTCCGCCACACTTTCTAGCAATAGCTTAAATGAAAAGTCAGCTATTGCAGCTTATAAGAGTATGGATAAGGAGCAGCAACGTCAGAGCATACAATTATTATTGGGTGTCGACACCTTTGTTTGATCTATTCTCCGTTCTGATAGATACAAAATAAACAAAAAATTCAGTAATTGTTCAGTTATTATAAATAAAATAACAGATTAACTTATCTTGTTTGCTCTATCTGAGGAAAAATCATGAATATTCGTATATGTACTTTATTAGCAGCTGTGTTTCTTTTTGGCTGTTCAAATTTTCCTGATAAGCTTCAGGTTGATGATACTACCCAGTTAATCACTTATGAGGATGCTGCATCAAAGGCTGAACAGGTCAAAGGTAAGATGCTACGTTGGGGAGGAGCAATAGCAAAAGTCGAAAATAAACCTGACTCCACTGTTTTTGAAATGGTTTATTACCCGTTAAATGGTTATGGCCGACCTGTATCAAGTGAAGAAAGTATGGGGCGTTATCGTATTGTTATTGACGGTTTCATGGATCCTATGGTCTATCAAGTTGGACGTTTGATGACATTTACTGGACAGCTTAATGGTTTAGAAAATGGTTTGGTAGGTGAACATGAATATGTGTTTCCAACCGCCACTGTTGGAGCCTATTATTTATGGAAAAACGTTCAGCGAATTGATATTAGTGGTGTACATGTGTGGCCATTTCGATATTGGAATGGACATTATCCACGCCCTTATCATAGAAGTTTAATCATTCGTGGCTCAAGCGACAATAGCAGTCATAGGGTTCCGTCAACACGTCCAAGCGGTGCGATAAGTTACCCTAAACCTGTCAATATAAAAAGATCTAAAAAATAACGGATGTATTTTGCCAAGCAGGCAGAAAATAGCTGATTAAGCGGCAAAGTATTGCCGCTTTTTTGTATTTAAAAAGGAACGTACGTGCAACAAGCCCTTGAATTTCCTCTTGCCAACATTACTCTTCACGCTATTGGCTATGGAGATGCTACCAAACCAATGATTTTGTCACTGCATGGCTGGTTAGATAACGCAGTAAGTTTTCAGCCTATTGCTGAGTACCTCACTGATTATTATATTCTAGCGCTAGACATTACTGGTCATGGGCTGTCTTCTCACAGAAGCGATGGTGCTCACTACCACCTCATTGATTTTGCTTACGATTTACATGAGTTAGTAGATTCACAAGGTTGGCAGTCATTTATATTGATGGGCCACTCTATGGGGGGGATCATTTCAACTATTTATGCTAGTTGTTTTCCTGAATATGTGAGTAAACTTATCTCAATTGAGTCGTTTGGGCCTATGACCAAAGATACACAAAGTAGCCCATTCCAACTCAGGGACTCAATTCTTAGCAGGTTAAAAGCTCAACAAAGTGAAGCTAAACACCCTAGCAGTATCGAAAGAACAATCGAAGCTAGAGCAAAGATTGGGGATATTGCATTAGAGTCAGCTAGATTATTGATAACTCGAAATATTCGTGAGGAAAATAAACAATTATTATTTAACACTGATAGGCGTTTGAGAACCTTTTCATCACTTAGAATGACAGAGCCACAAGCAGAAGCTTTTATGCGTAATATTCAATGTCCCACTTTGGTCATAACGGGCGATAAAGGATACGAATCAATGCGAACCACTGTACAAAAGAGGCTGGACTGGGTTGAAAATTTAACTACGGCAGAATGTGATGGGCATCATCATTTGCATATGGACAATCCCCAGCCAGTCGCCAATAAGATTATTGTATTTTTAAACTGATCATGAGCGGGTCTTAGTTGTTAATCAATTGTTGATTTATTTTTGAAGACGCTTTAGGTAGACTCTGTTGGGATTTTATTAATTTATTATAATAATACGTTAGTTTTTGCACCCTTATCAAGGGGCCAGCTTAAAACCGACAGCTTGGAGGCACAGTGGAAAAAATCTGGTTGAAAAATTATGACCCTAGGGTTCCTGTCGATATCGATCCTGATCGTTATTCATCTATAGTCGACATTTTTGAACAATCCATTGAAAAATATTCAGATAATGTCAGTTACATCAATATGGGGAAAAGTATTACCTTTGCCGAGTTGGATGAGCTTTCTCGTGACTTCGCTGCATATTTACAACATTCGGGGCTGAAAAAAGGTGATGCGGTGGCCATTATGATGCCTAACCTTATCCAATACCCCGTGGCTTTATTCGGCATACTTCGCGCAGGTATGACAGTGGTAAATGTTAATCCTTTATACACCCCAAGAGAGTTACAACATCAATTAACAGACTCAAACGCAAAAGCTATTGTTATTGTTGAAAATTTTGCCTGTACTTTGAGTGGGGTAATGAATAATACCGCTTTAGAAACCGTGTTAATAACTTCTGTAGGTGACATGTTATCACCTCTGAAAAAAGTCATCACAAACCTCGTACTTAAACACGTAAAAAAAATGGTCCCCGCTTATGACTTACCCAACGCGGTAAGTTTTTTAAAGGCAGTAAAGCAAGGTCATAGACAACTTTATCAGCGTCCTGAGGTGACTGGCGAAGATTTGGC
>CAJQKX010000020.1 GCA_905479025.1 uncultured Paraglaciecola sp. | reverse complement strand
GCTCGTGGTATTGATGTAGAAAACATTAGCCACGTCATCAACTACGATATGCCTCGCACAGCTGATGTATATGTCCACCGTATTGGTCGCACAGGCCGTGCGGGTAACAAAGGGACGGCTATTTCCATAGTAGAAGCCCATGATATTGGCGTAGTGCCCAAGATTGAACGTTATACAGAACAGGCGTTAAAACGTAGGGTAATTGCCGCATTGCGCCCTGCCAATAAAGAAGCTAAACCGACTACCAAGAAAAAGATTAGTAATAAGACTAAAAAGGCAGTCATTAAGGCCAAACGTACCGCCAAAATTAAAAAGCGCAAAAATACAGGACGAGGGAAAAAAACGCCTTAACTTATCAAAATTTATCGTTACGCACCCTGGCGAATTTCAACTAAATTGAAGTTTGCTTGGGTGTCTCCTACCACCATTATTTTGCAACGTCCCCACCGTTTAGGGATTTTCCATTCTGTATCTTGCGCAACGGTATACTTTTCTCTTTTGTTATCGCAACGCACTTCTACTGTATTGAGCGTACCTTCGATATCACTAAACATAAAACGGTTACGACTAAGAGAATGCCACCAATCACCATTGCTACCTATTTCTCCTTGCACGACAATAAAGTCTCGATTTTTTAAGACCTGCCGAACTCGGGTTGCATACTTTTCTAGGACACTGACTGTTTTTTCATTATTAGGACGCTGCTCAATTTGTGCAAATGTCTCTAAAGCATCTGAAAATAATGATGCTTTTATTTCTAAGGTAAATTTTTGATGTAAAAGATAAAGGTAATAAGCCTCACCAACGTACTCATCGCTTTGACTAGAAGAGACGAGTCGCCAAATACTGCTCAATTGAGAATGATCATGGCCTTGCGCTTTTGCAATCTCAGACTTCAACATCCAAAACCATGCGTCTTCGTAACTATTCCAGATCTTACCTTCACCCATTTGGGTAATAAGTTGTTCAGCTAAAACGAAATTATCAGCTCTTAATGCCTCATCCGTATTTTTATATTCCCTGACAAATCGTTTTCTTCCGCCCTTTGTTCCTTTATCTAATTTAAAATTCATTTGCACACTATTACGACACTGTTCGATTTTTTTTCCGTTACGGATAGCAGGAGAATATTGCCATTGTCTTATAGCTCGTAGGCTAGCTTTCTCAAAATCACGAATGCCGGATGAGTCTTCAATAACGGGATCAACCACTGCACCATTTGCATCTACAACAAAACTTAATTTTACCCAACCTTCATTACCGTTTCGAGCTGCTCTCCTAGAAAATTTGGCAGGCACACGCTCTATGGGTTTTGCCGGGATAACGGTTTCCAATAGTTCAACGCTGGATGACAACACATGCCCTGCGATTAAAAAGCTCGAAAACAAAGATAAGATGAACAGGGATAATTTCATTTTACGTCCTTGAAAAGTGATATAATAATGCAGATTTTTCTTAGCTGATAGTAAGGAGTTATCTGAGCAATTACAAATAGAAAAACGGAATGTGTTAAGTGAATCAAGCAACATTAGAATAATATTGAAGGAAAATATGTGCGTAAAAAAGTAGTTCTTGCCACGGGTAACAAAGGAAAAGTCAAAGAGCTTGCTCGTATGTTGTCTTGTTTAGATTTTGAAGCATTGCCACAAAGCGAATTTGACGTAACGGAAGTGGCCGAAACAGGCACCACTTTTGTGGAAAATGCCATCATTAAAGCCCGTCATGCTGCCAAGCAAACAGGTTTACCGGCTATCGCTGACGACTCGGGTTTGGCAGTTCATGCCCTTGGTGGCGAGCCCGGAGTATATTCCGCACGTTATTCCGGAGACCAGGCTACCGATCAAAGTAATATTACTAAGTTACTTGATGCCATGGCTAGTATTCCAATAGAAAAACGCCAAGCCAAGTTTTTATGTGTTTTGGTATTCATGCGTCACGCTGATGATCCCAGACCTATTATTTGCCAAGGTGAATGGTGTGGTGAGATCGCGACTGAGCAACAAGGTGAAAATGGTTTTGGCTACGATCCAGTCTTTTGGGTCAAAGAACAGAATTGTAGTTCTGCTCAGTTATCACCCGAACACAAAAATACATTAAGTCACCGCGGTAAAGCCCTAAAACTGTTATTAACCCAACTACAAAATCAAATAGGTTAAATACTTGTCACAACCACTTACGCTTAAATTGCCGCCTCTTTCGCTATATATCCATATTCCTTGGTGTGTACAAAAATGTCCTTACTGTGATTTTAATTCTCACGGGCAAAAACAACAGGTATTGCCTGAAACTGAATATGTCAGTCACTTGTTAGATGACTTAACTGAAGATGTTAAATTAGTTGGCAACAGAGCTATTCATAGTATTTTTATTGGTGGTGGCACACCCAGTTTATTTTCCCCACAAGCTATCCACACTCTTTTAAAGGGAGTAAAAAAACGAGTGAACTTGTTAGCTGATGCTGAAATTACGATGGAAGCGAATCCAGGCACAGTGGAAAGCCAACGTTTTGCTGATTATGTCAAAGCAGGTATTACTCGCATCTCCATAGGTATTCAAAGTTTTCAACCAGAAAAATTAACAGCACTTGGCAGGATCCATGATGAAAACCAAGCGCTTAAAGCTACGAAGCTGGCCAAGAGCATAGGACTCAATAGTTTTAACCTAGACCTAATGCACGGCCTACCTAAACAATCTTTAGAAGATGCTATGTTTGATTTAAACACCGCTATAACGCAACAACCTCCACACTTATCTTGGTACCAATTAACCATTGAACCGAATACTCAGTTTCATTCTAAGCCACCCAAGTTACCCGAGGATGAGCTGTTATGGGATATTCAAGAACAAGGTGATGATTTACTTAGGCAGGCAGGATTCGAACAATACGAGATTTCTGCATACAGTCAAGCAGGTCAACAATGTCAGCATAATTTAAATTATTGGCGTTTTGGTGACTATTTAGGGGTCGGTTGTGGCGCACATGGTAAAATCACACTAGCCAATGAAAATAAAATAATTCGCACGGTTAAGGTTAAACACCCCAAAGGTTATATGGATTTAACTCGCAGTTATACTAGCGAAAAAAAGGTAGTGACTAAACAAGACTTACCTTTTGAGTTTTTTATGAATCGCTTTCGTTTACTTGAGCCATGCCCTAAGTCTGATTATGCAAGCTTTACTGGTATACCTTTGGATAACGCCACCAAACAAAACCTAGAAACGGCGATAACTCGCGGATTATTAGTTGAGTCAAGCGACGAATGGCAAGTTACGCCATTAGGCAGACGTTATTTAAATACATTATTGGAAATGATGGTATAACTCAAGAGCATAATATTTAACAGTGATATCCTTGCCACATTATAATGCGCTATTTATTAAGATACGCGTTGGTACCCGTTATCAATACATTGAAGGAATTTAGCTGTTTAATAGACGCTCTGAGTTTATCTTCAGCTTTATCTAATTCCTTGAATTTATTACAAAACCATTTAGCCTTAAGCTTTAGGGTTTCAGCTTTTGGCCCCACAGTTTGACCAATTTCTTCACCTAAAATTTCTAGTTGGTTAGCTATCGTGGCGACCTTTTCTTTACTCACCTCACCATTAGCAACCAGTCCACCGATAACTGATAATATACCACCTACAGAAGTGCTCATTGCTTCTTCTAATTGTTCTTCCAATTCGTGGTCGACCAAATCGTTCACTTGCTCAAGACTGCCAGGCCCCATATAAAAATTATCGCTAGCACGTATAAACTTTTCTTTAACGCTCATTTGCACACGTTCAAGAGATTTTTGCAGCTTTTTCTGACTTTTTTCATCTTTCACTAAGCCGCTATACACTTGCTCTATCGTCTCGACAGCAAGCTCGACACCTTCGTTTGCCAACAATATCATTTTAGGCACAACTTGATGGATGCCAGAAGAAAACTCAGCAAGCTCGCGCTCTTGTTGCTCATTTAAAACAATCCATTCACCTTGCACAATCAGCTGTGATGGATGGTTAATCTGGTAAACAGACCGGCCACCATGTCCAATGATTCGGATTTGTTGTTCACTGACTACGACACCATAATTAAGAGACACCTCACAATCTATGTTCGCATTAACAGTGGAGCTTATTAGCAGTAAAATAAAAACTAAGAGACGCATAAGATTCCAAAATGTATAAATCCTAATGCAGTGTGCCTTCAAACAAAAAAAATGCAATATCAGATCAGATAGGACAGGCAAAACATAGGTTAATCTGCATTTCGCACTAAAACATCAAAACAAATATACAATAAAGGGTTAGAAGCCAATGTTGAGCTGATAACGTCATTTCTCGACATTATAAAATCACCTCACTTTATTCAACATCGTTAGCTGCCAGTTTTAACATCTTCTAAATGATATTTTTCAATCAGAGAATACAAAGTAGGCCGAGTTACGCCTAGAAGTTCAGCGGTTTTAGTCATGTTATGTTCTGCCACCAAAAACGCATTACGTATTGCCCGACTTTCAGCATCTTCTCTGACTTCTCGTAAATTAAGCGTGTCTATATTGGGTTCATCATTATGGAACAACAAGCTCAAATCTTCTGCCTGAATATGAGTTCCTTCGGCCATTATCACAGCAGATTTCAGTTTATTTTGAAGTTCACGAATATTACCAGGCCATGTATGTTGATTCATGGCTTTTATGGCTGAATCACTAAAACCTTTAATCTTAGTTTTAAACTCCTCATTGTATTGCGCCAAGAAGGTCTTAGCCAATAACACCACGTCATTATCACGCTCTCTAAGGGGTGGAATTATGATACTGATTTCACCCACTCGATAGAATAAATCTTCACGGAAAGTTTGCTCTAATACCATGGCAGGAATATCTCGATGCGTGGCGCAAATCACCCGAATATTCACCGGTATTTCAGAGCGCCCGCCCACTCGTTCAATCACACGCTCTTGTAAAAAACGGAGCATTTTAGCTTGCAAACCAATTGGCATATCGCCAATTTCATCTAAAAACAAGGTGCCATCTTGAGCTGTTTCTATCTTGCCTGGTGTGGTTTTATTAGCACCAGTGAATGCGCCTTTTTCATAACCAAACAGCTCACTTTCCAATAAGTTTTCAGGGATCGAGGCACAGTTAATAGCAACAAAAGCTTTGTTTTTTCGTAGACTGTGCTCATGAATACTGCGGGCAAACACCTCTTTACCGGTGCCACTTTCGCCAAGTAATAAGGTACTAATATCAGTTTGCGCGATACGCTCCGCTTTTCTGCTCGCAGCTAAGAGCCCTTCACTTTGACCAATGATTTTGTCCATCGAAGGCGCGACTTCTACCAAGTGGCGGTTTTCCATCTCTAAATTAAACAGGTTAATGGCGCGGCTAACTAAAATTTGAATAGTGTCTAAGTCGATCGGTTTTTGATAAAAATCATACGCGCCAAAGTTCACTGCTTTTAGCGCATTTTTTTTATCATTATTGCCGGTTATCACTATGACTTTTGTTTGAGGCGCTAAAGCTAAGATTTCTTCTAGAGTCGCTAACCCTTCAGTTGCATTACTTGGATCGGGCGGTAAACCTAAATCTAGCGTGACTACTTTTGGTTCAAAACGCCTCAACTGTGCAATAGCCGAACTCCGATCTTCGGCAAAGACAACGTCATAACCTGAAAAGCTCCACTTTAATTGCTTTTGGATCCCTAAATCGTCATCAACGACCAAAATTTTGTCCATGTATTAAAATCCTTTTTATTGTCTAATCTGTTGGAATTCGTAATGTAAAAATACTACCTTGCTGTTGTTTACTTTGTACCAGTAACTGACCTCCAATACGTTCTAAATAAGCTTTAGCATCAAACGCCCCAATGCCCATTCCTGCGTTGCCTTTGGTTGTATCAAAAGGTTTGAACAAACGTGTGCGAATAAAATCTTCGCTCATACCGATACCCGTGTCCACAATATTAATCAACATATACTTCTTATCTGTGGATAACTGTATTTCAATATCTACTTTGCCATCATCACTGGTGGCTTGTTGTGCGTTACTTACAAGATGGTAAATAACGTTACTTAGTTTATCTTTATCTAAAACCGCAGGTGTTTCACTACTAACTACTACACTAGGTGTGGGTAAATAGGATCCACATCTTTGTTCAACCACATTTTTAACACACTCTGATATGTTGACTAAACTATCAAATCCATCTAGAGAAGCATTTTTTTCAGTCAACTGATATAGCATTTTATCCATTCGAACTTTGGTATGATGCAAGGTTTCAAAAGTATCATCAATGAATTGAGGATTATCTTTATGTTGTTTCGCATTAGACAAAATAAGGTTAATTTGTGCCGCTACGTTTTTTAAGTCGTGCACGATGAAGGCAGACATACGAGTGAAAGCCGCAAATTGTGCATTTTCAGCCAGCTCTTGCGCAGCTTGATGATGAAACAAAAAGTTTGAAATCTGAGCGTTCACAGCGGTCAAATAATCTCTTAACTCCCAATTGAGTTTTTTACGGGTGTTATCTGAACCTTGCATCACCGCCATGCCCCAGAATTTTTCTTCATTGAATATGGGGATCACCAGATGGAAAGAAACACTATTTAAAAGGCTATGGTTGACCTTTAGCCCCTCATAAACATAAGGCTGTGTTCTAAGCTCTTCAATATCGATTATCCAATTTTTCGACGTAAAAAAGGCTGAAAACGCTAACAAAACTGCTTGTTCATCATCATTCAAAGCGGGTTTATCTATATTTGCCAGCACCTTGAGTTCACCGTTTTGACTTTGAATCAAACACCCTATTTGGTAATCAATTGCCTGAATCACCCCTCTTAAAGCACTCGCGTACACATTCCCGTCGGATTCACGGGTATTAAGACAGTGTGTTAACTTCAGCCATTCAATCCTGTAATCAAATTGATTGGCAAAAAAGTGTTTAGTAATAAAAACCTTAATCTTAGTCCGAAAACTCAAAGAAAGAAATAAACTCACTAAAAGAGACAAAGACAAGACAATAAGTACTACTTGAATGGCAGAACCCCATTGGCCACCAAAGTACTTAACTGCATAACCTAGCATCGCCATTACAAATAGATAACCACCCGCTACCATTAAAAGAGTGCTGTGCATCACAATGTCTCGGGAGATATAAATATCAACCCCCCAATTTTTAACTCGCCTAATAGCTAAGACTAACAATGGAATAAGAGCAGAGTAGACATAACCTCTGGCAGCAATGTAATTAGTATTAATTTGCTCCACCATTAAAGCATCCGCAAAAGTAACAAATTCAAAAACGCTGATAACTGCCAAATATATTATTAATGGTTTTAATGCCCAACTACTTTCACCAGCCTGACGATAGATGACTTCAAGCAAAACAAGCACTTGCAAGGCAAGCACAGTCTGAATAAGGAACCTCCACGATCCTTGTTCAATCCCTAGGTAAGGCATTGAAATAGCAATAATCGGCAAGGACAAAATCAACCAGGTCTGTTTTCGGCACAATACTTCAATAATATTAGTAAAGTTATCTTTTAAGCATGAAGCTAAAAAAAGTAGCCAAAAAAAACTTTTAATATTGTCGAAAAGCAATAGCTTTTCGACAGATAATGCGGCAAAAACGAAGGGTGTGATAGACCATAAACATGTTGCACCGGTAGCAAAAATTAACAGATACTTTGCTAGTCCTGATTTGCGAACAGTTAGTAGAAGGAGTAAAAGAAAGGCATAACCAATAGCACTGATTGCATAACCAACAGTTGCGATCATAGTGAAACCTCTATAGTTTTTTTAATAGTAAACTACCGATCGAATACCCAGCCCCAAAGGAACAAAGCAAGCCAATGTCACCTGATTGCAAGTCTTTGTGATGCAAATAAAATGCGATAATGGAGCCAGCAGAAGCGGTATTAGCAAAGGTATCTAATACTATTGGAGCTTCTTCAAAGGTTGGCTGTTTGCCAAGTAACTTTCGGCTTATCAAAGTATTCATATTGATATTGGCTTGATGTAACCACCACCTTGAAACGTCTCCAGAACTAAGTTCATGACGAGCTAAGTGCTCAGATATATGATCTACGGCCATAGGGCATACTTCTTTAAATACCTTGCGTCCCTGTTGATGAAAGAGTTTATCTTCAGCAAATGGATCGGCATCGTTCGCACGGCTAACATAACCAAAATTTGAGCGAATATTGTTTGAATATTGAGTAACCGCTTTAGTGCTCATAATTTCGAAAACATGCTCTGAATCAGCAGTATCAGTATTTTCAACTATTATAGCCGTGGCCACATCACCAAAAATAAAATGACTATCACGATCACAATAATTGACTTGTGGCGAGGTTAATTCAGGGTTAATGACCAACACAGCCTTAGCCGTACCTGCAGTGATCATTTCATAGGCACGATGCAGGGCAAAAGTAGCTGCGGAACAAGCCACCAGCATATCAAAAGCAAAACCTTTAATGCCCAATGCACCTTGTACCTCAATCGCCAAAGCTGGATAAGAGCGCTGTGTGTATGCACAAGATACAATAACAACATCGATGTCTTCAGAGGTTTTATTTGCGGCTTTTAACGCATCTTTGGCTGCATAGATCGCCATTTCAGCTTGATCAGATAATTCATCTTCTGAGCGCTCAGGAATATTGGGCCGCATCCTATCTATGTCTAAAACGCCATCCTTTATATAGACGTAGCGACTCTTAATGCCCGAGGCTTTTTCAATAAATTCTGCACTTGAAAGTGGTTTAGGCTTCAGTCCACTTTCCTCAATTTCTTTTTGATACTGTTGATTGAACTGCTCGGCGTAAGCATTGTATGCCAGAACCAGTTCTTCATTACTAATACTGTGAGTAGGTTTCCATAAACCAGAACCGCTAATTACTACTGAAGGAGTCATGAAAAGTCCTAACTAAACAGATTAGGCTACATATATTTAATGCTATGATGTAGCAAAGAATTTTTCAGTTTATCGGTTTGTAATAAAAAAGTCAGCTTGAAGCTGACTTTTTAGTTTAATAAGTTTTAAGGCTTACCTAAAATAGGTAGGTCTTCGGGGCAGTTAACAATTTGTTTTTATCAGACTTACCCGTCACGCAGAACTTTACATCTTTATATTTGAACACATACACTTTGTCATGAGAGCCATATACACTATCACCGTCTGCTTTAACAAAACCAGATAGAAGAAAGGTAATATTCTCATCATTAGATAAAGAACGAAGCGCAGCATTGATGTTACATAACATGTCGCCAATGATGTCTTTAAACCATGCCAATGACTTTGCAATAAGACGCTCGTCGGTTTTCTCAAATACTGTTTTTAATTTCCTTCGATTAGGATGTGTTCTCTTTGTTTATTAAAGTCGAGGGACACAGTAAAAAAGTTTGTTTCAATAATCAGTCTTTTTAAATCATGTTGTAATTAACGCGTCAAGGTAGGGATAGGAATTAAAGGAGCAACTAATTCAGCCAAATGACGAAACAATCTGACTCGAGTTGTACCGCTTCGCCACACCATACCAATTTCACGATAAGCCATATCTTCGGCAGGCATCGATACGAGAGGAGTGGTGCTTAATATATGATGTTGAATAGCTAATTCTGGCATAAAAGTGAAACCCAGCTTACTATTAGCAAGCTGGACTAAGGTATACAAACTACTAGCGGCTAACGAACTCACTTGCTCTTTATGCTGCAAACCACATGCGCTAACAGCATGCCCAGTCATACAATGCTCTTGTTGCAATAAGAAAATACTTTCTTTGGGTAAAGCTGACATGTCAAGTGGCACTGGTAAGGATTCAACCAAGTCACTGTGAGCAATTAAATGAAAGGGATCATGACCTAAAACCAATTGCTTACAACCTGGTGTATCCAACGGTAAAGCCAAAATAAGTAAATCTAAGCCACCTTCATTTAACTGGGTCAACAAGTTAGCCGTCGTGTCTTCTTGAAGTTGCAACGTAATATCGGGAAGATGTTGTTTAACTGTTTTAATCAACTCCTCAAAAATAAACGGCGCGATGGTGGGAATAACCCCTATTTTGAGTTTACCTGCTTGCCAATTCCCTGCACTTTGCGCAAAATCCACTAATTCGCGGGTGTCGGTTAATAAGGCCTTGCTGCGCTCAACTAATTCTAAGCCAAAAGGCGTAAACACAAAGTTCTTATGATCCCGCTCTAATAACTGAGAGCCAAACTGCTCCTCAAGATTTTGAATAGCGGTGCTGAGTGTTGATTGGCTGACATGACAGCGCTGTGAAGCTCTATGAAAGTGTTGCTCTTGATGTAAAACCACCAAATAATGAAGGTGTTTAAGGTTGGGCCATTTCATGATTACTCATCTATAAAAACGATTAATACCTTTATTATAGATTAGATTCATTGATAAAAAAGCGCCATCAATGCGCTTTTTACAAAAGTTGAGATGAAAGATTAACTACCCACTGAGGCATAAGTCGCAATCTGATTTCTTTCGCCTTCAACAAATTTTGACCATTGTTGCGCCATTCCTCGGCTACCATCGTATTCTTGCGCTTTAGCAAGCTGGTTTAAAGCTTCGTTGTATTCGCCAACATTAAATTGCGCTAAACCAATGACCAGATGCGACATACCTTCATTACGCAAACCGCCTTTTTCAAGAGCTTGTTGCGAAGCGGCAACCGCTTGTTTCCATTTGTCCATGTTTAGGTACATTTGACCAAGCTGAGCATACAACTCACCTGAGTCAGATAATTCAGCCGCAGCTAACATAACAGGGATCGCTTTTTCAGTTTCTTTAGCAAAATTCCAAGACTGGGCTAAAAACGTTAAGTTACGCTCATCTTCAGGTAACTTACCCACATCCATCGCTTTTTGCATAATAGCAGCTGCTTTATATGGCATTTGGTGATAATAATAAAGTTGTGCCAAATTGAACATATCTGAGCCTGTGGCGATAAAACTTTTTTGCTCAGCAATTTCCATCACTGCCAGTTGTTTTTGTTCTTGCTCAAGCTCGCCATACATACCAGCAAGTTGTATCCAATATTTAGGCGCTTCAAACTTTTTAACCAGCTTGAGCAATACATTTTTAACATTTTCAGGCTGTTTCAGTTCAAAATAAATCGCTCTTTGTAACACGTACCACTGCTCGTCTACTTGGAAACCTAAATCGTTGGTTTCAACTTGTAGCACCGCCGCGTTGATGTACTTAGATGCTGCAGCATAATCTTGCTTTTGATACATAGCTTGGGCTTTTAATACTAAATTTTTAGCTGGGATATCTGTAGATGGATACAAGTTTTTTTGAATGGCTTCCCATTGCTCTATTTTGACAATAGCTTTGTCGTAGTTGCCACGCATCATGTGCAATTGAGCCAAACTAAACAAAGTGGCTTGTTCAAAGGTTTCTGGAATGGGCTGTTGTTGTACGACGTTTTCAAAGGCTGCAATCGCTTGGTCGTAGTTTTCAACTTCGTAATGAATAAAAGCATAAAAATTATACATCATGGCAAGTTCATAACTGTTCATTGAACTGGCTTTAGACTTAACATTGTCTAATACCTCAAAGGCTTCTGCCTGATCACCCGCATCGGCTAAACCTTGGGCACGAGATAATTGGTCATACACTTTAGCACGTAAAGTAGGCACACGTTTGGTTTTACGCTCGACTTCTACTTCTTGTGCAATAACAGCACTCACTTGCATACCAGATACCAATACACCGGTCATTAAGACTGGTGCAACTATTTTAAGTATTATTTTATTCATCAACATTTTAGCCCCCTAATTCAAATTTAACTCGCACTTCCACCCCAGATACTTCCATGGGTTGGCCATTAACGACGCGAGGTTTGTATTTATATTTTAAAGTGGCATCCAATGCCGCTTGATCAAAAATACCTGCAGGTAAAGCTTGAATCACCCTAGGACTGGTTACCGAGCCTAACTTAGACACGGTGAATTCGACATCCACATAACCTTCAATACCGCGCTGCAATGCCCTTCTTGGATACACAGCAGCAACACGCACTATAGGTAAAAACTCACCATCACCCGACTCCAAAGCTAATCCACCTTCAAGTGACAGTTCAGCGCCTACATCGGCACCAAAGTCCATACCACTTGTGGTACTTTCTGGACTAGGCGCATCCATTTGTGGTGGCGCCATATCAGGTGGCGGTTGCTCTGGCTTAGGTGGCTTCTTAGGTTTTCTGTCTTTCTTTTGAACCGCTTCCTCTTTTTTCACACGCACAAAATCCAGCACACTGCCTTTAGGTGCATCCGTTAATGCGCTACCACCACTTTGAATTAATGATTGCATCAAAAAGAACAACCCTAAGGTGACAACTGCTGCCAGTAAGATAGCTACAACCACTCTTGATAATGTCTGCGGCATAGTCTTTGACATGGTTTGTGGCATAACGGTTTAAGGCTCCTGCGCAGCGATAGAGACATCTTGAATGCCTGCAGCCCGTGATGCATCCATCACTTTAATCAACACGTCTGTCGTGGCTTTTCTGTCGGCCTGAATAACCACAGTACCTTGCGGGTTTTCAGCATATAAACGTTCGATGTTGGCTTGCACTGCTCGTACATCAACCTTGCGTTTATTGATCCAAATT
>CAJQKX010000019.1 GCA_905479025.1 uncultured Paraglaciecola sp. | reverse complement strand
ATGCATACCTTCGCCTCTTGCAAACAGCGCTGCTCCTAAATTAAAACCTCGCAAACGCAGGTCATCATTTGGGCTTTCAGGGTGTTCCAACTCAATCCATTCAACGGCCATTTCTTGGTTTAAGGGCATAGATTTTGAATGCCAGTTGCGTGTATCGAATTTAGGTTGTTGTGTTATCACTAATGCTTGCAAACGACCACCAGACTGTAAGTTAGCTTTTTGGTTTGGAATATAACGATAAATCAGGCTATCGTTTCTGTCTTCGGTCATATAAACAATGCCCGTTCGGGGATCAACACAAGCTGCTTCATGGTTAAATCTGCCCATCGCTTTAATAGGGATGGCATTGACCATCTTGGTGGCATTGGCAGGTACTTCAAACACATAACCATGATCTTTACTGATCATCTTGTCTGCTTTATCCACCGATTCTTCGCAGGTCATCCATGTTTCCCAGGGTGTAACACCACCAGAACAGTTACGGATCGTGCCAATTAGCGACATAAACTGCTGTTCAACACGTTTCGATTGCAGATTGTAAACAATGGAGCTGGTCCCGCCGGGCAACGGATAAGTATTCTCAAGGTTGTCATAGGCTAACTCAAGCATCATAGCTTGCTTGTCACCATGATGTTTTTTGATCAGTTTATTGGTCGTGATTTCGTGATTTCTGATTAAAACCACTCGTTTATCATCAAGATAAAAACAACCCATACCATCAGCACGATCAGGCACATTCAGGTCATCCTGCATGTTGTCTCCCAGACGCGAGATAACCTCATAACTAAAACCAGAGGGTAAGTCTAATAACGCATTAGGATCAGATATCAGTTTGCCGTATGCGCCATTTTGATCCATAGCAGTAGTTTGTAAGCGAGACTGTGAGGCCTGCAGATGTGATGCTAAGCCTCCAAACGCCATGGCCACTAAACCTTGATTAAATTGTCGTCTATTAATCATCACCTTCTCCTAGTCCAGATGCGTAGTTACCACGACCCATATGTGGGGTTAGGCAATAAAATGAATGTACGTGGTTGCTGCAACAACAAAATTGCGATATCGGCATTTTTTTGAGTCATACCTGGAAAGTCCTCAATATTATCGCCCACGTGCATCAATATTTGCTGTGTTTGCGACCATTCTTGTGTTCTTGGTGACTGTGGTTGGTGACTGTAACAAGGTGCATTACCCATCTCAATTTGTTGACGGCGCAAGTCTTTGTCATTGATCATAGTTTCGTCGTCAATAGCACGCACATCTGCTTCGGCTCTGCCTAACAAGCAGGTATTGACTTGGGTAAGTGGTAAACCCAAGGTACGTAAATTCTGCCAAGTGTATAACTCAGTATTTTTTTCTCGGTTGGTGATAAGTGCTAACTTGCCACCTTTATCCAATACCGCTTGAATGAAGGTAGTAGCGCCCGGAACCAAACCCGCCGAGGCTTGTTTTACCCAATATTCCCAGGTCTTGGAGATATAGCTAGCACCCGTTTTATCCAGCGACACCTGATAAGGGCTATTATCCAGAATGGTTTCGTCTACATCCATTACCACCACCCAGTTACCTTTTTGTGGAGATAGTTGTTCTAGTGTGCGGGTAGCTTGTTGATAAATCTCCCGAGTAAGGAATTGATATTCTTTACTGGTGGTTAACCATTTCACTGCTGGCGAAAGAGGCAAAGGCTGTGAACTAATCGACAGAGTGACCGCACAATGATCACTTAACATGCCGTCAACTTCCATATTGTCGAATTTGTGCGTTTGTGATTGAAGTGTAAGAGAAGATGACTGGAAGCCACCCGCCAAGATATGGTCGATAGGCGCCGGATAGTAAGGATGACAACCTATCAAATCAGCCGTGGTGTTAAACAGCTTAGAAGCACTGCCATTGGTATTAACAAGTAGCTCTCGGGTAAGCTGATTGTAAGGTGCACTTAAGCGATGGTTAAAGTCGCCAAGAATTATGTAAGGCTGTTGGTCGCGTTCTTTTGCTTCAACCCATTCGTCCAAAATCAGTGCCTGTTTGGCAAATACTTGACAGGCTTCTGAATTTGCACGGCTATAGTTATCCACAAAGCAGCCGCTCTTAAGATGCAGATTAAGGATTTCTGTCTCGCCCTTAGGTGTGGGTAAGGTCACAGATAAACCATAACGTAACCCTTCTCTGTCTATCGCCAAATCAGCGTAGTTTTTGCTAGCTGAGACAGGTATATGCTGGCGAACTGCAAAAGCCACTTTTTGTTGAGTGGACAGGTTATCACTGCCACGGCAGGTGTACGTCCTGCTGGGCGCTCTTTCAGACACAATAATTTGCCATTTATCAGCGGCAAAAATTTGTTGTATTGCTTGTTTTGAAGCGACCTCCTGTAAAGCAAAGATATCAACATCTAATCTGTCTACGTAGGCTTTCATTGCATTTATTTGGGCTTGGCTGCGAGGTTTACAACCCAGTTCGGCAGGAAAGCTAAGGTGCTCAATATTCCAAGTAGCTAAGGTCATACCGTCAACAGTAATCGATTTAACCGACGGGAGTGATGTTGCCCCTAGATGGGTATTGTTTTTTGCCGAACAAGCCGAACAAGTCAAAACGACTAGCACCATTCTTAAAAGGTTTTTCATGAACTTGTTTCCTTGCAACCTGGGTTACTTTCTATGATTAACACAATGTAAGCTCAAAGGCCTGCAAATACGATCGACTGTGTTTGCAGGCACTTTTCATTCACTCAAATACGTTGTTATTTGAGTGAACCTTTGGCGCTAGACAGGAGACTCATCATGCGCTTTACTATCACACTGGCAGTCTTGTTGATTTTGGCACAACTGAAAATTACGGTAATGTCCGTATGCAACAAACATGGCTCCAGATACTGTGAGTAGCTTCTCCCATAGTTCACCAATTATCTCTTCCCCTTGTGTTACCGCTAGTATCAATAAAGTTAACCCAATCACTCCGTATTTAAGCAATTCATATCTTTTGTGCTGCTTGCAGCCCATAAAAAGCGCATAGATACTGGTAGGGATAACGGCAACAACCATCCATACATGAAACGCCTCATTATCTAAATTTAACGCAGCAAAGCTCGGTAATCCAATCAATAAAAATGGCAATGCTATACAATGGATAGCACAAGTTAATGACAAGCCTATAGCCAGCTTATCGGAAAAAAATTTCATTGAGTTCATAAATGGGTACCTCTGGTAAGCATTATTGTTCCTTTGTTTATGTGTTGTGGCTGTTGGTCATATTGAAGTTGGTCATCTTTGGATGTTTATACGTCTAGCTTGCACCCTATATTGGCAGGTCTGATTGCTACCACTTTGCATTCATTACACACACCGTCCATCTCAAGTTTTGAATTAACCACTTGAAATCCAGCTTGTTTTACATTTTTTTCAAGTGCCTGAATAATGGTATAGTCAATGCTGATCTCTTCGACTTTTAGACATTGAGTACAAATTAGAAATTGCGGTTGATGATTGTGGTCACAAGGTATGTGCGAACAGGCCACATACTTGTTAGCTATTTTTAACTTGTGCGCCAGATTTTCTTCCTCAAGAAAGTCTAATATTCGGTAGACAGTCATTGCAGGTATCGTTTCGCCAAATTCTTTTTTACATAAATCTACCAGTTCATAGGCAGAAAGTGCTTTGCCATACTTCAAAAGGCCAGTCAAAACTTGCTTTCGCTTATCGGTCAAACGTGTGCCATGAACTCTACATTGTTGCTCTGCTTGGCTAATGGCTACATCTAATTTATCCATGACGTTACCTAAAAAACTATCGTTTTATTTTGGCGGGTAAGGGGTAAAGCACTTTGCCCAGATGTTGTAATCCAAATACCATTAATCTGCTGTACAGTAGGAAATACATCAAAAAAACCAAGGGAGAGGGACGACAACTCATCCATGTGTTCACAGTCGTAATAATAATGCGCGACGATTTCACTGTGGTCGCCATGCTCAGCCTCGCGATCTTGATGTTGAGCAATATCATGTTTGTGATGATTGTGGTTGTCGGGTGTGTAGGTGTTTTTTTCAGTTGCATTATTTTTGATTAAATATGACAGGTCTATCTGAGCTTTATTAAGGCTGCAACCTCCTGAATAAAATGAAAAAAGTGCCTCGTGATCATGCAACTTCAATTCTGATTGCTTCACCTTAATAATTTGTTGCACAGTATCCGCTTTATGCTCAAAGCCAAGGATATTCATTGCCGGCGATCGTAATTGTATTTCGAGTTTGTTTCCCTCAATGATAATGTTTAGCTCAGATATACCATGAACATGTGCACCCAAATTTGCTTGTTGAGCATGAGCTAGAGATAGACTAGATACCGCAACGATGCTTAAAAAAACACCGACACTCGTTAGTGTTGTTGTCACGTTATCACTCCTTTTAAACGATAATTTATTGTGTTTAGGTCAGCATTGATTAATATTTTATTTGCTAACATTTTACTGCGTTTCATGTCTAGCGCTGCTTAATTGATAGTTTCGAAAGTGCCCATAAGCGATAATCATAGAGCCCAGTATTGATAAAACAACTTCGCCTGTCTCGCCTAATACATCATGACTTAAAGTGGCCGATAGAATAATCAACGAAAGCCCGATTGAGCCCACTAGAAAAACCTCATAACTGCGGTGGTGAAAGTGACCCATCATTAATGCCGCAATGCTGATAGGCAGAACTGCGTATAACATCCACTGATGAAACATTTCGTCATCTAAAGCAAATAATCCAGAAAAAGGTGGTACTAAGATAAGCAGCATTGGCAATACCAAGCAATGGACAGCACATACCATAGATAAACCTATCGCCAATTTATCACTGAGTAATTGCAGTTTTGTCATTTTCAATCCTTTCTCATCCTAAGGTTGTTTACCTTATTGATATAATATAACATAACATTGATATGTTTTAAAATGTTATATCATAACAATATGAGGAAAGAAAATGTTTAAGGTCTCACAAATAGCCGTCATAGTTGCTGTGCTTCTGCCGGCCAGTGCGTTTGCGCAATCTATAGAAGGAGTAGTCAAAAATAGTTTTGGAAAGCCTATTGCAGGCGCCAAAGTAAAGTTAGAAGGCTCCAGCATAGAGGCCATTGTTGATACAAATGGCCGTTTTGTATTTGAAGGATTGAGTACGGGTATTAATGAACTGCATATTACCGCAGCCGGTTTTGCCCACTTACATCAAGATATTGATGTCCCCAGTGCTGGCACGAAAAATATCTCATTCATGTTAAAGAGTTCTCCTATTGAAGTGGTAGACATTGTTTCTACGCCACTGCATTTATCTTCGATGGAATCGGCTTTACCGGTAAGTGTATTGTCTGGAGAAGCATTGCGACGTGAACAAAGTGCGACTATTGGTGAAACCTTGAATAGTCTGGTGGGCGTGCACTCTAGCTTTCATGCAAAAGTAGCCAGTACCCCAATTATTCGCGGGCTAAGTGGACCAAGAGTGTTGATTACTCAAAATGGTTTGGATGTGAGCGACGCATCACGTATTGGTCCCGACCATGCTGTCGCTAGCGAAGCATCCACTGCCACACAGATTGAGGTTTTACGCGGCCCTGCCACATTATTTTATGGCAGTGGTGCCATTGGCGGTGTGGTTAATGTGGTGGATAACCGTGTACCAACCGACAGCGAAACACGAGGCGAATGGTTAGTTGAAACCAGCACAGTCGATGATCAAAAATTAGCATCATTCAATGTGACTACAGGCACCGATAACTTTGCATTTTATGCAGATGGTTTTGTACGTGACTCAGATGACTATGAAATACCTGTCGAAGCCGAATCTCATGAAGACGAACATGACGAACATGACGACCACGATGATCATAACGGTGACTATACCGTCGAAAACAGTGCCGAGGAATCATACGGCTT
>CAJQKX010000018.1 GCA_905479025.1 uncultured Paraglaciecola sp. | reverse complement strand
CAAAAATACTTGGATCCGAGCGTCTAAGGAAACTGGCTATTTCTAGAAGATTCTGCAGAAATCGAGAATCAGTAATTGATAGGCTTCCTTGCTCAAGGTCTCGCAAAATATTAAAGCCTTGCTCTAAGGTAATTCCTGCAGCATTAACAGCGGATCCATAAGATTTCGCTTTATCAATTAATTTCCCACGCTGCTCTATCGAAAACATCGGGTATTCCTCTAAATATCCTTATTTCATCTCAATATAGAGAATTTCCTTTTTCAACATACCATTTAAGTATGCCTACAAAGCAAGTCAGATACAATTGCCCCTATCTTGCTTGCTAAATATGGCGGGACTGCATTACCGACTTGGACGTATTGCTGAGTACGGTTTCCCTCAAAATAGTAATTATCTGGAAAAGTTTGAGCCCTAGCAGCCTCTCTAACCGTTAGACTTCTACACTGATTGGGATCATAGTGGATAAAATAATGTCCATCTTTGGATATGTGACTTGTAATTGTTGTTGCTGGTTTATCTTTTAGTTGCACCTTAAAGCGATCAACAAACTTGTTTGACTTCACGTTTTTATGGTTAGGCAGGATATGCTCTGGAAAGTCATCTAACCGGGGGCTCCTTCCCAGCTGCTCCCCAAATGATGCAACAAAAGCATAACGCGCAATATCAGAGTCCATATGCCCTCTAGTGTGATGATCCAAGATCCCGGCCAATTGAGCATCAAAGAACCATGCATATAAGCTAGCAGAAAGATCTAAAGATAGAGGGTAATGATCCATCCCAATAAATTTTGCTCCTCTTGACACTGGCAGTTCATAGCCTTGGTTAAATGATAACAGGTCATTAATGTTTTCCGCGTTTCGATCTAAGCTATCTTTAACGATGCTACTCCAACGACTAGACGAATCATTTTTTGATAGTCCGCTGCGAAGCTTCGGCATACCATGCAATACATCATGTATCGGAATTTGCTTCTGCACTTCGAGTAATAGGTCTTCTACAGGTAATTCTATGTCAGACCTGACTCCCAATAAAATGACACGATGTCTTGCTTGGGGTACACCATAATTTTCGGCCTTTACAACGAAATCTCTTGGTTTAAAAACTGGATGCCCTTTTTCATATGAACTAGGCGCTGTGCTTAAACTAAATACTTTATACTCAAGACCATGGTTATTCGGTTTTTTTAAGTCAAATAATATTTTCTCAAAAATTGAGTTGCCAGCCGACTTAGATGACAGCATGCCTTTAACGTTTTCCATCACAAAAACCGAGGGGTTAAATTTCCTAATAATGTCTAAGTACTCTTCGTATAAAAAGTGGCGCTTATCTTTTTCCGCGGCATAATCTCTCTTACCCCTATTTCTTGCTCTTCCAACTAGGGAATAGGCTTGACATGGGGGACCTCCTATCAAAATCCAAGGCTCATCATTTTTCCCTAATGCGCGCGAAATCGCATCATGTATAACTTCGTTATCTTCGCCTAAAGCCGTTGGTCGTCCAAGAGTCTCGACATTAGCATTTGCCCACTCCAGAGGATATTTATCAACTAGCTCTTCTCTCGTTATTTCTCCCCTAACGTACTGATAATACTCATTCGGTAAAACTCGATTTTTAAACTCTCTCGTAAACGCACGCAAAGTTAACGTCCTATGAGCACTAGCCTCTTTTTCCACAGAAACAACTATTTTAAAGGTAGGATCAGAATCAGGACCTACGGACGCAAAACCTTCTCCCAATCCACCGGGCCCTGCAAAAAGATCAATAACCTTAATTCTTTGTGCCATGCTTTTTAAGTTCCTAACCAAGAGTTCAAGCCTACCAGGTTTTCTGACAAATTCCAGGTGATTTATGACAAATTCAAGGCAGCTCCATAACATGTTAAAATATTTTAAAGCCACTATGGTGTTTAACTTCCTCAGAAGAGACAAAAATCGGTAGGATTTAAACAGAAGAGTACCTTATGTTTAATTTGTTTAAGAATAAAGAAGCCAAAAAAACAGCGGCAATAGAGGAGGTTCGTAGTTTAGTAAAACTAGCTTCTGATAAAAAAGCTGAATTTGACTCGGCAAACTCATGCCTTGGTCGAAATTATCTTGATAATTCTCTAAATGAACCAGAAAACCGACAAGTAGACATCTTACCCTTATACTCAACAGCCATAGAAGCCGCCTTCGCAGCAGGAAAGAGCGCATTTCATTGTAATGAATTAACTGAGATTGAAAGACGATATTGGGCAAATCATCATATTGCCTGCGAAGCTTATCTCAAAATGTCAGTTGGACTACCTGAGGAGGCTTAGAAACAAATGCAGAATGCCGCTCTAGATATGGAAGTGGTTGAGACAAATGGCGGATATTTTAATACTGACCTCAAGACTCTCACAGAAACCTATTCAAATAGCACGTACTACTCGTCTGCTTCTCTTCACGTTGCAACAGGACTAGCTCTATACGTTTTGGAAGGCCACACTTCAGATGCAAAAGACGAATTTATACGCGCCGTAGAACTTATAGCTTT
>CAJQKX010000017.1 GCA_905479025.1 uncultured Paraglaciecola sp. | reverse complement strand
TTAGTAAGTCATGGCGAGCACACTGGCAGAACGTAAATACTATCTTTAATTATCCTGCGGACATCCGAAAAGCGATATATACGACCAACGCGATTGAGTCTCTCAACAGTGTTATCCGTAAGGCACTTAAGAAACGAAAGATATTTCCAAGCGACGATTCAGCTAAGAAAATGGTGTACTTAGCTATTACCGAAGCATCAAAAAAATGGTCTATGCCAATTCATAATTGGCGACAGGCGATGGTTCGTTTTATTATCGAGTTCGGGGAACGCCTCGAGAAACATCTTAAATAATGGCAGTTACACAGAATCTGTCACAGGCTCATCGCTAGCAAATAATATCTTTGCTTTACTATCGATTATAAGATTAATTACGCCACCGTTTTGATACTAGCAAAAATAAAAAAGGCAACTTAACAGCTGCCGTCTAAAAACTTTATTTAACTAAAGAGCTTAACTTAAAAAACCGCCATCAACTACAACTGTTGTGCCAGTTGTGTAACTAGAAGCATCGGAGACAAGGTACAAAACCGTACCTGCCATTTCATCAGGCTGTGCAGTTCTTCCTAACGGTATTTGCATAAGTGCTGTTTTAAGTATTTTTTCGTTACTCGTCAGTGCTGAGGCAAATTTGGTTTCGGTTAAACCTGGCAATAAAGCGTTAACTCTTATGTTCAGACCACCACATTCTTTTGCGAAGGACTTCGTCATACTAATAACAGCCGCTTTAGTAATGGAATAAATACCTTGTCCCATACCCGGCGATATTCCGTTTATTGACGCAGTATTTAAAATAACGCCACCACCCTGCTCTTTCATCATTTTACCAGCAGCAGTAGACATAAAGAAATAGCCACGAATATTCACATCAACAGTTTTATTAAACGCCGCTAAATCAGTATCTAAAATATGTCCAAAGTATGGATTAGCGGCTGCATTGTTAACTAAAATATCTATACGCCCATATTTCTCAGTTATCTGCCCAAAGATGTTGTCAATTTGTGTCATTTCCCCTACATGACAGGCCATAGCAATTGCATCACCGCCGTTGTCGCGAATACTTTGTGCAACAGTTTCACAACCATCTATCTTGCGACTAGAAACAATCACTCTTGCACCATAGGCAGCAAGTAATCGTGATATAGACTCCCCTATACCTCGGCTTGCACCTGTAATTAACGCGACTCTACCGGTTAAATCAAATATATCTTTTTTCATAAAATGTCTCTCAATCTAAATATGCCATTTGCTTATTATTGTTAATCTGCTTCTACTTTTAAGACTAATTTACCCATGTTTTCACCGTTGAATAGCATTAATAATGTTTCTGGAAAATGCTCTATACCTTTAACCACATGTTCTTTAGCGACTAATTTCCCCTCTGCTATCCAACCTGCCATTTCTGCTGCAGCTTTAGAATAATTTGCAACATTATCAAACACTACTATGCCTTCCATTCTGGCTCTATTTACCAGTAAAGTAAGATAGTTAGAAGGTCCCTTTACAGCTGTTGTATTGTTATATTGGCTAATAGCACCACAAATTACTATACGCGCCTTCATACGTATTTGAGTTAAGACATCATCAAGTATCTCACCACCAACATTATCAAAATACACGTCAACCCCTTCAGGACAGACAATCCGTAAAGCCTTTTTCACATTCTCATTTTTATAATCAATGGCCGCATCAAAACCTAACTCATTCACTAGGTAGGTACATTTTTCAGCACCGCCAGCAATACCTACTACTTTGCAGCCTTTTATCTTAGCAATTTGACCTACCACTGAACCTACTGCTCCAGCAGCACCAGAGACCAATACTGTCTCGCCTGCTTTAGGTAAACCCGTGTCCAACAATCCAAAATAAGCAGTCATTCCAGGCATTCCCAATACACCTAAGTAACGCTCTAATGGAGCTAAGCCTGGATCTATTTTGTGCAGTCCCTCAATACCCACTACGGCATATTTTTGCACACCACAATGCCCATAAACGTAATCACCTTCTGAAAATTGACTACTCTTGGACTTAAGCACTTTGCCAACGGTTCCAGCACGCATCACGCCGCCGATTTGAACTGGTTCTATGTATGATTTACCGTCATTCATCCAACCACGCATGGCAGGGTCTAATGAAATAAATTCCACTTGAACCAATACTTGATTATCTAATAAATCTGCAACATCGTTCTCTACAAAAGCCCAGTTTTTTCTAGTAGGTGTTCCCACAGGTCTCGATGCCAATAAGAATTGTTTATTTTTCATGATGTCTCCATGTTTTTTTATGTGTTAACTTTTAATTGATGAATTGATTAAAACCATTCAGCTTGCATTTCACTGCAGCTATCATCCATATCATTTAACAACGCAATATCTCTTTGAACTGCAGGCAATTCCCAGCGTAAAAAGTACTTGGCAGCTTGTACTTTACCTAAATAAAACGCCTCATCCTCTGCAGATAAATCAGCTACCGCCAATGCATTCTCAGCTACATTTGCCTGACGTATCCACAACCAGCTCATCACGACTTGGCCAAATACATTCATAAAGCAGGTTGCGTTAGTAAGTAAAATGGGTTGCTTTTCAGACTTTAAGTGTTGCGCAAGTATAGCCAGCAAGGACTGCATTTGTTTTATATAGGGCAATAAATTTGCTATCAACTTCTGACTTTGTGCACCCGTCACTTGGGCAAAATCGCATTCCATTCTATGTTGTAATAATTTCAGCCCTGAACCATTTGCTTGCCAAAGTTTACGGGTTAATAAATCTAATGCTTGAATACCATTCGTTCCCTCGTGAATGGGATTGAGTCTATTGTCACGCCAACATTGTTCAACCGGATATTCACGGGTATATCCCGCACCACCTAATACTTGAATCGCTAAATCATTAGCTTTTGGTCCGAACTCTGATGGCCATGCTTTAACAATAGGCGTCAACAAATCCAATAATTCTGATGCCTGTCTTTTCTCATCATCTGAGGTGAGAGTATGTGAATCATCAACTAATCGGGCAGCATAAAAGCACAGTGCCATGCCTCCTTCCACATAAGATTTTTGTGCCAACAACATTCGCTTCACATCACCATGTTGAATGATGGTGGCAGGTTTATCGGTAGGTTTGTTATTCGGTGCAACACGTCCTTGGGTACGTTCTTTGGCATATTCTAATGAATATTGATAACCACTATAACCTATCATCGCGGCGCCAAAACCCACACCTAAACGTGCTTCATTCATCATTAAAAACATATAACGTAAACCCTGATGCTCTTCGCCTATTAAGTATCCGTGACAGTCTTCCTTTTCACCAAAACTTAGAGCTGTAGAGGTGGTACCTCTGTATCCCATTTTATGAATAAGACCCGCCAAGGCTACGTCATTTCTCTCAGCTGGATTTCCAGCTGCATCGAGGCGGAATTTAGGCACCACAAATAATGAAATACCTTTAACACCCGCCGGTGCGCCTTTGATTTTAGCCAGAACTAAATGCACTATGTTGCCAGACAGTTCATGATCACCACCAGAGATATAAATCTTATTACCCTTGAGCCGATAATTTCCGTCTTCGTGCTTCATTGCAGTGGTATGAATATCGGCTAAAGACGAGCCTGCGTGTGGTTCTGTCAGAGCCATGGTGCCGGTAAATTCCCCTGTTAACATCTTCGGCATAAAGGTATCTTTCAGATGCTGTGATGCAAAGTTGCGAATAACGTTTGCTGCAGCCATAGTCAAAAAGGGATAACCAGTACTTGAAGGATTAGCAGCCATAAAATAACCAGCACAAGCTGTCATAATAGTTTCTGGTAACTGCATTCCGCCTTCATCGAAGTCAAATCGGCCTGCAATTAAGCCTGATTCAACATAGGCGTCAAAGGCTTCTTTTACCTCAGCTATCATATGTACTTTTTGACCATCAAAAGTTGGCTCGTTGGCATCACCTTTGGCATTGTGAGTGGCAAATTTTTCAGTGGCAATTTTATTGGCGATATCCATCACCGCATCAAATGTTTCTCGATTATGTTCGGTAAACCTTGTTCGCCCGCAGAGGCTTTCTGTATTTAATACTTCGTATAATTGAAATGCCAATTCTTTACGTTTGACCAGTTCGTTGTTCATATTTTACCCTAACAAGTGATTACAGTTGATAACTGTAGTTGCTGTAATTAATGCCCATAGATTGACAAAAATATGACTTCGCTATTATTGTCATATATGACATATTAATGGTCATTTTTGACAGATATAACGAACAATTATTTATGACTAATCACCTTAGTTATTCTCGAGTATTTTCTATTGTTTAAAGTAACCATACTAGGCTTTGATCAAGCATATGCGAGCGCTATTACTGGTGCTTTGGACTTGTTTGCGTTAGCAGGAGTAACTTGGCAACGTATGCAAGGTCAGCAACCATCACCTTTTTTTGAGGTACAAATTGCATCAATAAAAAAACGACCTGTTCGTTGTATTAATCAATTGGTGATCAATAGCCATATTCCGATTGAAGATGTTGAACAGACCGACTTATTGTTAATACCCACTATTGGTGGCGAGCTTATAAATGTTATTAAAAACAACCAGCCCTTATTAGCACATATTCAAAAACACTTTGCGAACCAATCAGATATTGCAAGCAATTGCAGCGGTGCATTTTTATTAGCAGAAGCGGGATTATTAGATGGAAAAGAAGCCACCACACACTGGGGTTATGCCAGTCTATTTAAAACCCGCTATCCTCAGGTAAATTTATGTGCGGAAAAAATGATCACCTCTGCACAAAATATCTATTGTTCTGGTGGGGGTATGGCTTGGTTTGATTTAGCCCTGATGTTAATTGAACGATATTGCGGCCATGATGTTGCAACAACGACGGCTAAAGCACATGTAATTGATATTTATCGAGGTGAACAAGTAGCTTATGCCAATATTCTCACCAAGAAATATCATCAAGACCCTGATGTATTAATTGTTCAAGAGTGGCTAGAAACAAACTACAATAATAGGATAGTGGTGAGTGACTTACCTTTATTGGTTAATCTGACCTTAAGAACATTTAATCGTAGATTCAAAAAGGCGACTGAACTAAATGCGTTAGAATATTTACAAACATTGCGTATTGAGGCCGCTAAAAAACAACTCGAAACAACCCACGACAGCATCGAACGAATAGTCTCTCAAGTAGGTTATGACGACCTGAGCTCCTTTACACGGTTATTTAAAAAACATACTGGATTATCCCCTAGCCAGTATGCAAAAAAGTTTAAACGTTAAGACTAAAATTTTAATTAAAATAATTTTGCATATTTTTTGCACTAAACTCAATTCGACTAAGACTGATTGCCATAATTTATCAGTAAAATAGATATACATTTATATTTACAATTAACATTAAGATAATTAATTGTTACTTATCAATACTTTGGTTTATTACCGCCAGCGTTTTAGTGTGGTTTATAGATTGCACCAAAGCGTAACGTTACTGCCCATTTTTTGAGCATCTTGGCTATTTTTATACAGTTATTTACAGCAGTTTAATTTATACATCAGGTAAAAAGGAAAACACGATGGCATTTAAAAAACAATATTTAAAATCTAAAGCAATGTGTAAGGTCACATTTAAGTTATCTAAGGAACAAGCCAATGATGCAGGTTTAGTTCGTTTAGTGGGTGATTTTAACCAATGGGACCTGTCATCAGCGCCGATGAAAAAACTTAAAAATGGTGATTTTACCACCACTGTTAGTTTACCCAATGACTCAAAGTATCAGTTTAGATATTTACTAGATGATAAGGCATGGGAAAATGACTGGGAGGCTGATGCTTACATTCCTTCTCCAGTATCTTATGCTGATAACTCGGTTGTACAAGTTTGAACCATTAGCTCCAGGAAGGTGAAATCACTAGATGATTTCGCCTTCCTAAATCCTTTTTTTAATTTCAACATCATTAATATTTTCAGGAATATAATCTTATGTTGTCGATTTCAAAACACCTCTCTCTTTTTCGTCTAGATAATAAAATGCGTCATGCAAAAAATTATACTGATTGGAAACAATTTGCCATCGAGCACGACTCAATTTCTGGGCTTGAAGCATGGAAATATAAAGAAGTATCAAATAGTTATGATCACCTGAACATTCGTACCAGAATTGATATGCTCAGAAGGCTAAGACAAGAGAAGGATGATGTTGGGTTACTTTTTGCCCTCAACGAGGGCATTCATGGTAACCAAGGCGGTATGGGTAAACCTATTCTATATAAACTGGCAAAATTTGGTACAAAACGATTAATTGAAGAGTATGTTGATGAGATAGTTAATGCACTAGAACATATTTCTACGCTAGCTGAGTCAAGTGATGTTTCGAGAGAAGACAAACAAGATTTTTTTGAACGTGCAAGTCACTGTTTTGGCCGTACAGCTTTGATGCTAAGTGGTGCCGGTTCACTTGGGCATTTTCATCTTGGAGTAATCAAGACATTATTCGAATATAAGATGTTACCAAAAGTCATTTCTGGGTCAAGCGCAGGGGCAATATTTGCTGCATTACTTGGCACCTATTCAAATAAAGAACTTACACATATTCTTCGAGATGACATACTGCTAGACCCCTTACAACTTAATATTGACAATAACCCTAAACGCTTGGTTCGAGACCAAGTGGACTCTGTTTCTTTAAAAATGACATTGGAGTCCTTGATCCCCAATATCACATTTCAGGAAGCTTATGAGAAAACAGGCAGAATGATTAGTATCACTATCGCACCCTTTGAAGAACACCAAACTTCCAGATTAATGAATGCGGTGACATCACCTAATGTTTATGTGCGATCTGCAGTCATGGCATCTTGTGCAGTGCCGGGTGTTTTCCCGCCTGTTATGTTGATGGCTAAAAATGTGTATGGCGAAACCCAGCCATATTTGCCAAATCGTCGATGGGTAGATGGAGCCGTTACAGATGACCTTCCTTCAAAAAGGCTGGCCAGACTTTATGGCGTAAACCATTATATCGTTAGTCAGGCGAATCCGTTAGCGCTTGCTATTATGAAGGGTGAAGAATATATGCCCATTCCCAAAAGCGCCAAAAATATTATACGTTTTTCTTCACATGAGTTTTTAAAAACAGGGGAACAATTTAGTCGTCGATATCTTCGCAAGCTTCCGGATATTGGGAAAGCTATGAATATGTTCTATTCAGTTTTGGCACAGGATTACGAAGGTGATGTAAATATTGTTCCTAGTTTCAGCTTTGTAAGTCCACAAAAGATTCTAGGGCAACTCACTACAGACGAAATTAAGGCGTTGGTCACAGATGGCGAACGTTCAACCTGGCCACAGTTAGAACAGATTAGGATTTGCTCTAATATTAGTCACAAGTTAGAAGAGATTGTGGACAACCATTCAAATCATAACATTAAACGTTTTTATAAAAAATCTCGCCGAAAAACTGAGCGGTCAATGACTTCAACACTATTGAAAAAATCAGAGATTGATAGTTAAATTTATTTTAAACGTTTAATTACATACAAATTGGCTACATCGATTCAACTAGATCTGTTGTATTTGTATGACTCCAGAGTTTTGGCATTAGCTTTATCTGTATGAGACGAATAACACCTTAGATGTTGTTAAAGTAGACACGTTAAACAAGGAAAAGCTTTTAGAGTCCTAAGAAAACATCCTAAGGTTATTTGGCAGCAATGTCCTTATTATTAATATCCTGTAAATTAAAATAGGAAGATTTCTTTGTCTTTGTATCTGAAAGCAAACCATGGTTAATAGTTAAATAATGCATAGAAAACCTAATTATACTCACACAACATACTTCGTGCAGTTGTATAACAAAATGGCGAAAGGATAAAATTGATAAGTTCCAAAAAAAAAGCCATGGCGTTAACCGCCATGGCTTTAACAAAACATGATTAATATTACTTATAAAGCTGCTTCAAGCTCTGGTAATATTTCAAACAAATCACCCACTAAACCATAATCGGCCACTTGAAATATTGGTGCTTCTTCGTCTTTATTAATAGCAACAATAACCTTAGAGTCTTTCATTCCAGCTAAGTGTTGAATTGCCCCAGAGATCCCTACTGCTATGTATAAGTTAGGTGCAACAATTTTACCTGTCTGACCTACTTGCATATCATTCGGTACAAAACCAGCATCAACTGCTGCTCTTGACGCACCCATGGCAGCACCTAGTTTGTCGGCAATGCCATCAAGTAATTTGAAGTTTTCTCCATTTTGCATGCCACGACCACCAGAAATAATTACATCTGCGGCCGTTAATTCTGGTCTTTCAGATTCTGTTAATTCCGCAGACACAAATACAGATTTATCTAATGGTTTCACTACAGTGCAAGTCTCTATTAGTGCTGAGTTGCCTTCACTTGCCGCATCAAATGCGGCGGTTCTAACAGTAATCACTTTAATTTTATCAGAAGATTGTACTGTTGCAATTGCGTTACCTGCATATATAGGTCTTAAAAAGGTATCAATACTTTCAACTTTTATGATGTCAGAAATTTGGGCAACATCTAACAAAGCCGCCACTCTGGGCATAAAATTTTTGCCAGTAGTGGTAGCTGCCGCCAATACGTGGCTTGCGTCTTTACCTAGTTCGGACACTAGTTCAGCTATATTTTCCGCCATTTGCTGAGCATATTCGGCATTGTCAGCCAATAATACTTTACTTACACCGTCTATTTTAGAAGCTTGGGTCGCCACAGCTTCACATCCAGAACCAACAACTAATAAATGTATATCGCCACCTATTTGTGATGCGGCATGCATAAGTTTATGAGTTTCGGTTTTAAGCTGTTCGTTGTCATGTTCTGCGTATACTAAAATAGTCATTAGATTACCTTCGCTTCATTTCTTAATTTTTCGACTAATTCAGCAACATTAGCCACTTTAATTCCACCTTGACGTTGTGCAGGTGCCTCAACCTTCAATACCTTGACACCGGATGTTAGCTCAACATCAAAATCAGCCGCGGGTATCACATCTAAAGGTTTACGTTTAGCTTTCATTATATTTGGCAAAGATGCGTAACGAGGTTCATTTAGTCTCAGGTCTGTTGTCACAACTGCGGGTAATAACAATTCAATAGTTTGTAAACCACCGTCAATTTCACGGGTGACTTTTACTTTTCCTGTTTCGACTAGCACTTCAGATGCAAATGTACCCTGTGGCATACCTGTTAATGCAGCTAACATTTGACCAGTTTGGTTATTATCAGAATCAATAGCTTGCTTTCCTAGGATAACTAGATCAGGTGATTCTTGTTCAACTATCTTTTGTAATAACTTGGCAATTTGCAACGAATCAAGTGTTAAGTCGGTATCAATTTGTATACCGCGATCTGCTCCTAGCGCAAGTGATGTGCGTATCTGTTCCTGACAGCTTTTATTGCCTATAGATACCACTACTATTTCAGTTGCAACACCCTTCTCTTTGAGGCGTACAGCTTCTTCTACAGCAATTTCACAAAAAGGATTAATCGACATCTTTGCGTTGGTTAAATCTACAGCGCTGTTGTCTGGTTTAACCCTGACTTTTACATTGTAATCAATGGCACGTTTTACTGGCACGAGAATTTTCATTTTCACCTCTACTTACAGGTATCAAGTTTATAATTTGAATTATCTAGCGACTCAAATCTGGATGACGACAATTTACTTTGTGTTGACGTTATCGTCAACTTAGATATCAATTTGTAGTGAGTTGTTATGGGTGATCCTTTCAACGAGTAAAACATGTAATAATATATGAATGGGATTGTGTTTAGGATCACCTTATTTAAACACTAACGTATTAATTAAGACCCTGTTAAATATAGATTTTATTGTTTTTTTTATATTATTATAGCACTTTAAATTTGCTGACTAATGGCGCGAATATTATCCAATTAAAGACGTAATCTGCTGCATTAATAGACATTCGCCGACTAAAAAATGCTTATGAATAATGCTTAGAAGTATTTATTTTATGAATAGTTAAATACATTTTTATGAATAGTTTAAATTTAAAAGAGGACAAACAAGTGGAACGAGAATCGATGGAGTTTGATGTAGTTATAGTCGGTGCTGGCCCTGCTGGTCTGTCAACTGCGTGTCGGTTGATGCAAATAGCTCAGGAAAAAAACCAAGAATTAATGGTTTGCGTAGTAGAAAAGGGCTCAGAAGTGGGTGCGCATATTTTATCTGGTGCAGTATTTGAAACCCGTGCATTAGACGAATTATTTCCAGATTGGAAAGAAAGAGGAGCCCCACTTAATACTCCAGTCACTGCAGATGATATTTATTGGCTCAACAATGAAAAGAAAGGGATTAAAATCCCAGGTTTCATGACACCTAAAACCATGCACAACGAGGGCAATTATATCGTTAGTATGGGTAATGTATGTCGTTGGTTGGCTGAGCAAGCGGAAGCGTTAGGGGTAGAGATATTTCCTGGTTTTGCGGCTTCTGAGGTGCTGTTCAATGAAGATGGTAGTGTCGGTGGTGTTATTACCGGTGATATGGGGCTTGACAAAGAAGGTCAGCCTAAAGACTCGTATATGCCCGGAATGGAATTAAAAGCAAAATATACGGTGTTTGCTGAAGGATGTCGTGGGCACTTAGGTAAACAGCTAATTGAAAAATTTGAATTGGATGAAGGTCAATCACCACAACATTATGGCATTGGTTTCAAAGAGATATGGGATATTGATCCTACTAAACACCAACCAGGTTTAGTAGTACATACAGCTGGTTGGCCTATCACTGATGCCACGGGTGGTTCTTACCTTTATCACGCAGAAAATAATCAAGTGTTGGTCGGGCTAATACTAGACTTAAACTACAGTAATACACATATCAGTCCATTTGACGAGTTCCAACGCCTTAAGCACCATCCTGTATTTAAACAGTATCTTGAAGGTGGTAAACGCGTGTCTTATGGCGCAAGAGCTCTTGCCAAAGGTGGCTTTAATTCTTTACCCAAAATGACGTTTCCTGGAGGATTATTGGTGGGTTGTGATGCCGGCACCTTAAATTTTGCAAAAATAAAAGGTAATCACACTGCTATGAAGTCTGGGTTATTAGCCGCAGAGTCACTTATGGAAGTATTAAGCCAGACAGATGCTATCCCTTCACAAGATTTAACCAATTACACCCAAAATTTCAAAGATTCTTGGTTATATGATGAATTATTCAGATCTCGTAACTTTGGCCCTGCCCTACATAAATTTGGTACCTTTCTGGGCGGAGCTTTCAACACCCTTGAGCAGAATTGGTTTAAGGGAAATATGCCTTTTACTTTTAAAGATGACGTAGCTGACCACGTGCAACTTAAAAATACTGAAGACTGCGTTAAAATTGATTATCCTAAACCGGATAGCGTTTTAAGTTTTGACAAATTATCATCTGTATTTTTATCAAACACAAACCATGAAGAAGAACAGCCTTGCCACTTAAAACTTAAGGATATTACAGTACCTATCACAGTAAACTTGGCACAATATGATGAACCTGCTCAACGCTATTGTCCTGCTGGGGTATATGAAATCATCGAATCTGAACAAGGTGAAAAACAACTTCAGATAAATGGGCAAAACTGCGTTCACTGCAAGACATGTGATATTAAAGATCCGAGCCAAAATATTACTTGGGTCGTCCCTGAAGGTGCCGGTGGGCCAAACTATCCAAATATGTAATTTATGACTGAAATTAATTACCAAATACATTCAGACACCCCAGATAAACCTTGGATTATGTTAATTCACGGTTTATTTGGAAGTTCGGATAATTTATCAGCATTACGTAGACAACTTACTGACACATTTCAGGTGTTGTCGATAGATTTACCTGATCATGGAAAGTCCGCATTTACACACGCCTTTAATTTTTCTGAGTACGCTCAACGTATTACTGATCTTATTGTCAGTCTTAAGATTAAACAGTTAGACATAGTCGGACATTCTTTGGGTGGTAAAGTAGCCATGCAACTTGCTATAAATCAACATGAACTAATTAGTCACTTAATCGTATTGGATATAGCACCAGTTGGATATTCAGCGCGTCATACAAATGTGTTTCAAGGTTTAAACAATGTGGTTTTGTCCGATATCACAAGCCGAAAACAAGCGGATATAGCCTTATCAGAATATGTATTAGATGTTTCAACACGGCAGTTTTTATTAAAAAGCCTATATAATGAAAACGATACTTGGAAATGGCGATTTAATCTTGAATTACTTGAAAAAGATTACGCGAAGTTATCAGCTGCCATAGAGGCGGTTCAACCCTATTTAGGGAAAGTGTTGTTTATTAAAGGTCAAAATTCAGATTATTTGTTACCAGTACATGAAAAAACGGTACTTAAGCTATTTCCTGATAGTCGATCAAAAATGGTCAATAACACAGGTCATTGGTTACATGCAGAAAAACCTGAATTGTGTGCAAAGATTATATTGGCATTTTTATTTAAATAAATAAGATTGCTATAACTCATTCATTTTTCATAGTAAAAAGTCTATGTTAGTATGCGCCAGATTTTAAGAGAGTTGAAAAAAGTACATGTTAAGTGACCATTATGAGCAAATTGAATCAATAGCTTTAGATGTTGCGATTGTAGGTCTATTTTTACTGATGGCTTACGTGGTTTTTGATGTACTTAAGAAAAATAACGTGCCATTAATTGGTAAGGTTGTTGTATATTTCGTACTTTTTTTAGGTGCCGCTGGATTTATATTTAAAGGCATAATGCAATTGGTTATAGAGGGCTGATATCTGTAATGATATTAGTTTTAATTGTAACCAGATTGAATTTAGATCGGAAGAGCGT
>CAJQKX010000016.1 GCA_905479025.1 uncultured Paraglaciecola sp. | reverse complement strand
CTGCAGTAGGTGAAGAAGCTTTTACTCCCTCAACCGAAAGCACCAGCAGCGCATTATTCGTATTGGAAGAAAAAACAATTGGCAACTTCTTGTGGCAATTGGGAGCAAGGTTAGAGCATGTTACACATAATCCTGACAATGCCTTTTTCAGTGATAGTGAAGTGGACGCTAATTTTGAGGACTTAAGTTATACCGCAAATAGCCTCTCGGCAGGTTTTGTTTACCAACTAGCAGAGAATCAATCTTTGGCGGTTAATCTAGCTCACTCTGAACGTGCACCTTCATCGGCTGAAATATTTTCAAATGGCATTCATATAAGCACCTCAACCTATGAAGTGGGTGCGGGTTTTAATTTAGTCATCGATGACTCAGATCCTGATGATATAGAGTTTAGCCTTGTTCAATCAAATCAGTCGGTAAAGAAGGAAGTATCTAACAATCTAGATATTACTTACCGTATACAAACTGAACACCTGCATGCCAACGTGAGTGTGTTCTATAACCAAATTGATGACTATTTGTTTCAGCAAAACACCGGCTTAGAATTTCACGACGAACATGATGAGCATGACGAAGACCATGATGATGATGACCATGGTGACGAACACGAAGAGGAAGGTTTGCCCGTATATGTTTTTAATCAACAAGATGCTGACCTATATGGTTTTGAAGCAGATATCGATTGGCACTTAAATGATAACCTGCGTGTTAGTGCTTTTACTGACTATATCCGAGCAAAATTAAGTCATAGTGATGATAAAAATACTAACTTACCTAGAATTCCATCTATGCGTTTTGGTGCAGAGTTGCATTGGGAACAAGACAACTGGCATGCTGAGCTTGGCGCCACACATTATTCAAAGCAAAGTAAAATTGCCGAATTTGAGACACAAACCGATGGTTACACCTTAATCTCAGCAGCGTTTAATTATTATATAAGCTTGAATAGTGCAGACATGACGTTATACCTCAGGGCTAATAATCTAACCAACGAACTAGCAAGAGTACACAGCTCGTTTCTTAAAGATGATGCTCCCTTGCCTGCTCGTTCGTTCATACTAGGTGCTAAAGTGAGTTTTTAATATCGGGCTAGCACCCAGCTTTAATTAATTCAATGGCGCGCTCTAGTTCTGAGCGCGGGCAACCAAAATTAATACGCACACAGTTTTTATCGCCAAAATCTGCCCCAGGAGACGGGCCGACACCTAAATCCTCAAAGTGTTTTTGAGGATTTTCAACGCCTAAACCACTGGCATCAATCCAAGCTAAGAATGTTGCTTGTGGGGGGAGTAACTTCAGTGCACTAATTTTAGCGATTTCAGTAGCCAGATAATCTCTATTACCACGCAGGTAACGTAAAAAGGCCTGATGCCAATCATCACATTGTGTAAAAGCTGCTTGAGTGGCGGTTAAACCTAACACGGTTACCCATGGCACCATCGCTTTAGCAGCAAGGTTAAATTTATGCCTAGTAGCGGGATCCTCAATAATCGCAAAAGACGTGCCTAAACCTGCCACATTAAACGTTTTGCTAGCTGCCATAAGTGTAATGGCTTCACCTTTAAAGCCTGCTAATTTCCCAGCTGGAATATGTTTAGCATTCTCGTCTAAAATGATATCGCAATGAATTTCGTCTGAACACAACATCACATTATTGCTAATACAAATATCAGCGATACGTTCTAGTTCTTGTGACGTGAGGACTGAACCAATCGGATTCATTGGGTTACACATTATAAACAACTTGCATGCAGGATCGGCAGCTTGTTTTTCAAGCTCATCAAGGTCGATTGTCCAACGACCATCGACCTCCACTGAACCAATGTCGACCTTAATCAAATTATTGAGTTTAGGCGCAGCAATAAGTGGTGGATAGTTTGGCGTTTGAATCAATACTTTATCACCCGGCTGGCAAAGTGCTTTGCAGGCCACATTAAATGCTGGCACCACACCCGGTGTCCAAACAATCCAGTCAGGTGAAATACTCCAATCATATTGGCGCCCTAACCAATCTACTACGGCTTGATTTGCCATTACATGGTCATTGGGCAGTGTATACCCCATCAAACCATGCTCGGTACGCTCTTTAAGGGCATCTAAAATAGGCTCCGCACACCTAAATTCTGTATCCGCTATCCACATGGGCAAAATATCGCGGCCTTTATATCTTTCCCACTTGAGTGAATAACTGGGTGTTCTATCAATAATATTGTCAAACTGCATGTAAGATGTCACTTAAATTGAAAAAGTTAAAAATGAAAAGTAACTTTATTAGCCGTTAGCGTCACGGATAAGTCGCTCGACTTTAGTTAGTAGTTGATGAGTATGAAAAGGCTTTACAATAAAGTCGGTTGCGCCCAACCGCATAGAATCAACCACTAACTGTTTTGTAGCATTAGCAGTGATCATCAAAAATGGGCATTGTGAATTGATCTTGCGAAGCGCTGCGAGTATCTCTAAACCACTGACTTGAGGCATTAACCAGTCACATATCACCAGTGAAATATTTTCTATACTGGCACTTTTCACATACTCTAACGCATGTTTGCTGTCAGAAAAAACGTAAATTTCTCCCGATGTCACTTCTTCAAGAATGGTCTGAACCAATTCTAGCGTTATCTTGTCATCGTCGATGACTAAGATGTCAAAGTCGTACATCGATTACTCCTTAATAAAATAACTTCCATGTAATAATCCCTTAACGTAACAAACAACATTCTGCTTAATAAAAAATTAATACTAAACCAATACTTAAACGCTTTCCAGAAGAAGCTTTATCTGAGCAATATCAAGCCAATAAAACTGAAGTAGATAATAAACTTACCCTAGTATAGTCAATGACCTTGGTTTGTTCACTAAGGGCAAAAAATCTTAAATGAATTTAAATATCTACTGAGCTTGCTTGCAAACATTTGTCGTAGTTTACCCCTCATAACAAAATTAAAATTTAATTATTAAAGGTTAATTAGGCATAAAAAAGGCCGGAAAACCGGCCTTAATACTTATAAACTTATAAACTTATAAACTTATAGCTAAGAAATGATATCGAGTAACTCAACGTCAAAAATTAATGTACTGTGGGGGCTAATAGCACCGCCTGCACCTTGTTCGCCATAGGCTAGCTCGGCTGGAACATGTAGTTTTAACTTAGTCCCTGCTTTCATAAACTGAAGTGCTTCAGTCCAACCTTTAATCACGCCATTTACGGGGAATTCAGCTGGCTGACCGCGGTCGTAAGAACTATCAAACACGCTTCCGTCTAACAAAGTACCGTGATAATGAACCCGTACTGTTGAATTCAAGGTTGGTACTTCGCCGTCGCCTTGAGTGTGCACTTCATACTGAAGACCACTTTCGGTAACTGTAATTTCTTCACGCTTAGCATTATCAGCTAAATACGCTTCACCTTGGGCAATCACGTCTGCAAATTCAGCTGATTTAGCTGCTTGCATAATCTCATGAATTTCATTAAA
>CAJQKX010000015.1 GCA_905479025.1 uncultured Paraglaciecola sp. | reverse complement strand
GGCAGGTACAAAGCGCCCTATTTCCCAGAAAAAGAGCTAGTGTACTTTGCAGAGAAATCCCAACTAGCAACATTTACATGTGAATCATTTGAAAAGGTTTTCGCAAAGGCACGAAAAGGCTCAGTAATATATTGCGACCCTCCTTATGCACCCATTAGTAAAACAGCTATGTTCAATAGTTATGCTACTGGTGGATTTACTTTGGATAACCAAATTAAACTTGCATCATTGGCCCGGCGCACAGGTTACGATCGCAATATTCCAGTGTTGGTTAGCAATCACGATACTGAATTTACAAGAGATATTTATCAAGGTGCTGAGCTGACTAAACTTCAGGTCAGTCGTTTTATCAGTCGAAATGGTAATACTAGATTAAAAGTAGCTGAACTATTAGCACTCTATCAAGTAGGCTAACTGGGGCTAGGCCTCAAGATTTCCTGAGCGTGACAATAACTCAAGTAAATCAATAAAATGGAATTGGTAAGAGCTAGAGCGTCCTGAAAACCATTGCGACCAACTCACGCCTTGGGACTGTTCTGTAGCGCATCTATTTACAGGATGACTAACAGGTAGCTGCTGATCTAGGACAACATTGTCTAGATCTCCACAAAACATACTTTTGCTGTCCAATGAGACCTGAGAAAAACTCAACATAGCTACCGCAGCTATACCACTTAACGTCATTCCGCACAGGGTTAACAACGATTTTGACTTCCTGTTCATAATGATGTCCGCCTAATCATACTTGGTTATATTATACCTGTAATCCACCAAGCGACAACTGCACTTCACCTGAAATGTTCGGCACTCCATCGTTAACCTATGGATGTAAAAAAGGCGCATTAAATGCGCCTTTTAAAAAACTAACTCATTAAACCAAGACTAAAGCTCGAATGATTTACTAAGTGAGAAATACATGGCTTCGTCATCATCAAGATCAGAACCACTGAAGATTACGCCTACACCCACATCGAAACCACCAACTTCAGTACCGTATGCTACTTCAAAGTATTCACCTGAAAAATCATCTCCCCAAGAACCAAAAGTACCAGAGATACCATTATGCTCTATTGTAACACCGGTAAATGTATAATCTGCTTCTGAAATACCTAAATCTGCGTCATCATCTTGAGTACCAATACTATACTCTAAACTGAACATGCCGAAACCAGCACTGAGGTTCAATTCATTGTAGGCACTATCAAAATCTCCGGTGTACTGGTAGGTTGTTACACCAGCACCAAGAGACAAACCACTATCGAGTTCAATACCATAACCAGCATAAAAGTCGATTTCTAGTCCGTCATCTACATCTGCAGCCCAAGTACCTAGATAAAAACCTCCGTTTTCGTAATCCAGACCGGCACTTGCCGAGCCACTACCTATTTGTTGGATACCACGAAAGTGATACTCAGAAACAAAACCAACGTTTGCGCTAACACTACCTTCTGCTGACGCGATTTGACTGGCACTAGATGCAATTAAAACGGCGGTGGCCATAGCAGTAATTTTTAAAGTTTTCATGTGTGTACTCCGATTGTGTTTTCAGTAATTAAATTAAGTTTTGTGACAGATTATTTTTGTTTTATTTACTGAATAACGCAAATCTGATGCCTAAATTTTCCCAACCAAACACCACTTAATAAAAATCACTTATCCTATTGTTTTCATTAATAATTATTTAAAAAAGAAGATGTTTTGCAAGACACTCCCACAGCATTTGAATACTTCTAATGCACCATAAAAGGACAATGTGTCAACATTGGTGCAAAGAGGAGCCTTTTGTCTATTTAGATTTTTCTGTAAAGTAACGTCTTTTGCTGGCAAGGAAATTGATGAAACCGTATTTAATAGCCCCGTCTATCTTATCCGCCAACTTTACCAAGTTAGGTGAAGAAGTAGACAACGTGCTCAGTGCTGGCGCAGATGTCGTTCACTTTGACGTCATGGACAACCATTATGTGCCAAATTTGACTATTGGCCCGTTAGTTTGCAAAGCGTTACGTAAACACGGGGTCACCGCGGATATCGATGTTCATCTTATGGTGCAACCAGTGGACGATATGATAAAACAGTTTGCTGATGCTGGGGCAAGCTATATCAGCTTTCACCCTGAAGCATCAATGCATGTGGATAGAAGTTTACAACTGATTATCGATTCTGGTTGTCAGCCAGGTTTGGTTTTTAACCCCGCTACTCCACTACAACATCTTGATCATGTGATGCATAAATTACATCATATTTTGCTAATGTCTGTTAACCCTGGCTTTGGAGGTCAATTTTTTATCCAAAATAGCTTAAACAAGCTAAAACAAGCTCGCGCATTAATTGATCAATCAGGTTTCGATATTCGATTAGAAATTGACGGCGGCGTAAAAATCGATAATATTCGCGCCATTGCAGAAGCAGGTGCCGATATGTTTGTAGCAGGCTCGGCTATTTTTGGCCATGGGGATTATCAAGCAGTGATTAACCAAATGCGCTCAGAACTTGCTTTAGTTAATTAACCTTTCTTTCAACACTATTTATAAGTAGAACCGATTAACATGACAAAACCAATTGTACTAAGCGGCTGCCAGCCTTCAGGCCAACTCAGTATTGGCAATTATATGGGTGCACTTCGTCAGTGGGTCAATATGCAAGAGGATCATGACTGTTTATATATGTTGGTTGATTTGCATGCGATAACCGTAAGGCAAGATCCTAAAGTCCTGCATCAAGCCTGCTTAGATGGGTTAGCGCTATATATAGCGTGTGGGATTGACCCCGCTAAAAGTATTGTTTTTATGCAGTCTCATGTACCAGAACATGCCCAATTAGCTTGGTTGATGAATTGTTATACCCAGATGGGTGAGCTCAATCGCATGACTCAGTTTAAAGATAAATTAGCGAAAAACACGTCAAA
>CAJQKX010000014.1 GCA_905479025.1 uncultured Paraglaciecola sp. | reverse complement strand
TTGGGCGACCATGGTCTTTGGAATAAGCATTCAAATTTTGAACAAGCTACACGATCACCTCTTATTATATTTGACCCAAGAGTAAATAAAAAAATAGAAATAGAATCTCCAACAGAGTTTTTAGATATTTTCCCAACCCTTTGCGCTGCAACTGGTTTGCAAATTCCAGATAACTTAGATGGAAGTAATTTGATGCCTTTAGTTCATGGCAAACAGATTTCAGTAAAACCCTATGCTGTTAGTCAATGGACCAATGCCAAAAAAACAGGGTATAGTTTCAGAACTGATCGCTACCGCTATACTGTGTGGCTTGATGGAAAGAAAAGTACAGACCCTATTTTTAAAGAAGATATTTTTGCTGAGGAATTATATGATTATGAACTCGACCCAAAAGAGACTATTAACCTTGCTAATGAAGAAAACTCGGCCAATCTGATAAAACGATTTCAGAAGTTAGCGGCAAATTTTTTTAATACTCAAAGTGATATTCCTATGAAAGATTTAGTAAATGTTTCTAAGAATAAATTACACATAGGAGCGACTCTAAATCATCACGAATTGGGCGGTAAAAAAGAAGAACTTTTTTTAAAAGATTTTAAATTCTTAACGCCTGCAAATGCTGCTAAACAGCAGCGAGTTCATCCGAAGCCTGGAGTTTGGCAATGGGATCGGACAGAGGAATTTCTTGAGTTTTCAAAAGCAAATAATCTTACTGTTCGAATTCATGGGCCAATCAGCCCACAAGCCTCAAGGTGGGCTAAAGAAGATCATAGAACAGCCGAAGAATTGGAGGGTGTAATGATTGACTTTATGACAGCATCTACGAAACGTTACAATGAAGAGCCCACTATAAAGTATATGGACGTGGTTAATGAAACTATTCTTCCAGATGGTAGTTGGTTTGGTCCAAAACCAGGCGTAAATTCTTGGGAGAATCCTTGGTTGACTATGGGACTTGACGAAAATGGATTTCCGAAGTATATTGTTAAAGCTTTTGAAATCGCAACCGAGCATGCCCCTAATGTAAAGTTAGTTTACAATCAAAATGCGGGTATGCAAAAACCCATGTGGAATAAGGTTAAAGAAACCATTATATATCTAAGAAGTAAAGGACTGAGAGTTGATGGAATTGGTTGGCAGGGGCATTTGAAATTAAGCAAAACTACAGGAGATTTTATCGAAAAAACAGATGAAGCATTAAAGGATTTATCAGATTTAATTGACTGGGCTCACGCCAATGATTTGGATTTTCATGTCACTGAACTAGACTATAAAGTGGTAGATAAATCGAATTTAGAAAATGAATTTCAGACCCAAGCAGTAATCTATCAAAAAATAATTAATATTTTACAGTCTAAAGTCAATTCTGGAGTGGTCTCATTAAATCTATGGGACATGGGTGAACGAATTAAACAGCCAGATATTTATTTTCAATCTATTTATGACACAGATTATAATCCAACACCTGCCTATACTGTCATCAAAAACGCACTAAGAAATAATGAATAAAATTTATAAAACTAAGATTGTTATTATTTTCACCTTGAGTTTGTTTTTAGGAAATTCTCAAAATGAAACTCCAATTTATTTAAATCCATTAGTCAATATAGATGAGCGTGTGGAAGATCTAATGGCGCGCATGACCTTAGAGGAAAAAGTTTACCAAATGAATCAATTTGTTGGGTTAGATCATATGCGAGAAGCTGAAAAAAATCTAACTGAAGACGAGTTGCATTCTAACGATGCTCAAGGATTTTATAAGGGTCTTTTTAGCGACGATGTTGTCGAAATGACGCGTCGAGGTGAAATAGGGTCATTTTTACATGTGTTAACTCCTGAGGAATCAAACTTATTGCAGGACCTTGCCCTACAATCTAGACTCAAAATTCCAGTGCTCATAGGAATTGATGCCATTCATGGTAATGCCCTGGTTTCTGGCACCACTGTATATCCATCTCCTATAACTTTGGCCTCAACGTGGTCTGACGATTTTCTAGAAATTATTGGAAAACAAACCGCCAAAGAAATGCGTGCCACAGGATCTCATTGGACATTTACACCAAATATAGATGTACTGCGCGATCCACGTTGGGGCAGAGTGGGCGAGACGTTTGGTGAAGACCATTTACTGGTTGGTAACTTGGGTGTGGCCATGATTAGAGGGTTTCAGCAGGAAGATTTCACAGGAAAAGAGAAAGTTATTGCTTGTGCCAAACATATGATAGCGGGAGGTGAGTCCATCAATGGGCTGAATGCAGCACCTATGGATGTTTCTATGCGAACCCTTAAGGAAGTTCATCTGAAACCCTACAAAAAAGCCATTGATGCAGGGGTTTACTCTATTATGGCTGCACATAATGAGCTCAATGGAATTCCATGCCATATGAGTTCGTGGCTGATGACCGATTTATTTAGAGAACAATGGGGATTTAAGGGCTTTTTTGTGAGTGATTGGATGGACATTGAACGCATAGAAACCTTACATCACGCTGCAGGAAGTCTTAAAGAGGCTTCATTTCTTTCAGTTGATGCCGGAATGGACATGCATATGCATGGCGTAAAATTTCCTGAAGCTGTTGTGGCGCTAGTACAAGACGATAAATTATCTGAAGATCGTGTAAATGATGCTTGTAGAAAAATTTTAACCGCCAAATTTCGGCTGGGACTTTTTGAAAATCGTAAAGTGGATTTAGACGCAATTCCAGAAAAAATATTTACACCCGAACATCAAAAGGTTGCTTTACAAACAGCTCGAGAAGGAGTGGTATTACTTAAAAATAATGGAATTCTACCCATAATTAAATCTAAGGGTACAAAACGTATTTTAGTGACTGGTCCAAATGCAAATAATCAAACCATTTTAGGCGATTGGCATGCGGCTCAACCTGAACAAAATGTAACTACTATTTTTGAGGGGCTCAAAACTATTGGTAATCAAAAAGGATTTGCTGTTGAATTGTTTGATTCAGGTGAGAATATCAGAAAAATAAAAGATGAGCTCATTAATCAAGCTGCTAATAAAGCCAAAGATGCTGATTATGCCATCATTGTCGTTGGAGACAACTCTATGCGTTACCGTTGGAAAGATAAAACTGCCGGAGAGAATATGGGACGCGCGGCATTAGATTTACCAGGT
>CAJQKX010000013.1 GCA_905479025.1 uncultured Paraglaciecola sp. | reverse complement strand
GACAGAGATAAGCCACTTTGGCAATTCCATTTTATTAAGACATCAATACTGAGCAGTTCGCTTTGTATATCAAAATCCATCATATGTGTGGAGATGGCAGCACTTTAATACGTTGGTTTCAGGCAGGTTATAACCAGAGCCCAATTAATGAAGGCTTTGTACCTGTTTGGGCAATAAACAGAACCCAAAAAATACGCCACAAAACACCATGGTTTAAAGCCGTTTTTGGGAGCCTGTGGGGTTTCTTTATAGCCGTTAAGGATTCAATTTGGATTTGGTTTAGGTTATTGATAAAGTTACTTAGGATAAATAAAGATTATATGCCATTGCCTTTTACAGGCACAAAAACGGTGCTGACAGGGCAGGTGAAAAAAGGCCGAGCAGTTGCTACCTTAGAATTCGACTTTGCCCGCGTTAAGGTGCTCAGCAAACGTTTAAGAGCCACAGCCAATGAAGTCATGTTATGTGTGTTTGATATCGCCGTTCATAGGCAACTTGCTGACTATGGGCAGACATTTGAAAAAGCATTGTTCACTAATATGCCCATTAACTTACGCAAACCCGGTGAGACAACCAATGGTAATCAAATAGCTATAGTGCCAGTTGAGCTAGCTCATGGACACACTGATCCTTATCTTAGGCTAAGAGAGATAATTGAAAATCACCGAAAAGTCAAAAGAGCAGCAATGTCTTCTCATCCTGCATCATTTAGCTATTACACTTTGTTAATACAGACCTATGCCTTGATCTTTGAAATGTTAGGCTTATCGAATTGGGTCAAACCTATCGCCAATATTTTGGTGTCAAATATGCCAGGGCCTTCTGACATAATGTATTTTAAAGATAGTCAAATGCTGGCTGCATACCCTATTTCAACTATCACTCCCGGAGGTGGAGTGAACATTACAATGGTGACTTACAATGGTCAGGCCAATATTGGACTCGTTTGCTGTAATAATAATATTGATAGTTTAGAGCCATTGGCGCGTTATAGTATCGAGGCGTTTGATATGTTGGAAAAATGTCTCGATGATCCCAGTATTAATGTGGATGATATTGGTGAAAAACTGAGTGCTTGAGTGGCTATGTTGCTTATGGCCAGTAGGCATGGGATTAAAATGATTATGCCCACAAGTATTAGGCTGATACACGCAAAATAATGACGCAAAAAAGCGCTTTTCAACCCACAATGCGACGCTTTAAGGTGAAAGATGGGTTTGCCCCTGCATATGTTAATCATACAGCTTTGGCTGAAGTGTTAAGCCAGCGCTATTGAGGTGATGAATTACTCAGAATTTAAATCTCAAATGTCTCTCTTCAACTGCTACCTCTTTACCATATTGAATGAAAAGGTTTTCTTCAAAGTCATTTATATCCAAACTATATTGCATATTTTCACTGGCCGCCAATTCAACAATGATATTTTCTATCTGTGGTTTATGGTAATCCAGTATTTTTTGTTTACTGCCACTTAAATACATTTGCAAATAACTATTAGCCTCGGAAGCCGTGGTACCTGTCATAATACTGAGTGCAGTTTTCATTGTTCCCGTTACCATAGACAGTAAAGGACTTGGAACAAACTGATTAATTAGGCTAGATGTATCTTTGAAAATCGAATATTCATCGTTTAAGGTATTAATATCGGTAATGCGTAGTTCAGTTAACATGACGTTTTTTGTGGTTTGATTGTATTTTGGGGTGGCTTGAACAACTAATACAACATGAGCACGGTAAATGGGGTTGGCAAAATAGGTGACTTCAATTGCGCCTAACACTTCGGCTTGAATATAAGATGATTTGAAGGGCATCGAGATATTCACTTTTGAGAGCGTAAAGCGACCTTCCCCTTTTGGGACAGCAATAGGCAATGAAAGTGGTAGGTGAGGCTTAATTAATCGACTGATATCATCTACTGAATAATCCACGTGCTTAAGTCGTTTAAAGCGGATAAGGCACTTAGCTAGGAGTAAGCGAAATGCCGTTTTAAAAGATTTTGAATCCAAACTAATGCTTCTCCATAGATAATTGTGATAATGCTTAATCCAACCTATATTTTATAACTAATTGAATTTTATTGTATAATTTTATTCCGCACGAGAGCTCCAAGTTTACAGGAAAGTAACACTGAGTTATCTTTTTTGTTACACTTACTGGTATGACATCAGATGAGTGTTGTTCATGTTATGGTCGCTGGCAACCCTGTTTCAACGGCATATTGAAGAGCAACAAGCCCTAATATTTTCAGTTCAAATAAGTAACCGATTTTATGCAAAAAATTTCTCAGACACAATTCGATTTTATCATCATAGGCGCAGGCTCAGCTGGTGCCACTTTAGCGGCGCGCTTAACTGAAAATAGCCAATTTAGCGTGTGTTTAATTGAGGCAGGTGGTAAAGATAAAAGTGCTTTTATTCATATTCCATTTGGTTTGGCCTTTCTTACTCGACTGACCAACTTAGGTTGGGAATATGATACCGAGCCGCAACCTGAATTAAATAATCGCCAACTTTTTTGGCCCCGTGGCAAAGTATTAGGTGGTTCAAGCTCTCTCAATGCAATGTGTTATATACGTGGTGTGCCTGAAGATTATGACCGATGGAGTGATATGGGCGCTAAAGGGTGGGATTGGCAAACGGTTTTACCTTATTTTAAAAAGTCGGAAAAACAACAACATGGTGAAAGCAAGTTCCACGGTGCTGACGGTTATCTGAGCGTCAGTGATTTACGCCACACTAATCCTCTTTCACATTCATTTGTTGATGCAGCTGAAGAAATTGGTTTGTCTAAAGTCACAGACTTTAATAGTGCTGAACGCGAAGGATTAGGCTTTTATCAGGTAACCCAGGAAAATGGCCAACGTTGTTCTACAGCTAAAGGTTATTTAACGCCCGCTTTAACGCGGTCTAATTTAACTGTATTAACCCATGCGCTAGTTGAGAAAATTCAAATTGAAGATGGCGTGGCGACAGGTGTAATACTGCAAATTGATGGCGAATCAATTGAACTTCATGCCAATAAAGAGGTGTTGTTATCTGCTGGTGCGATCAATTCACCCCAAGTATTGATGTTGTCTGGTATTGGGCCAAAAGAGCATCTGAGTGAAAAAGGTATTGAAGTAAAAGCAGATTTACCTGGGGTTGGACAAAACTTACAAGATCACCTTGACGCCATAGTGCAACATCGTTGCAAAAACCGTGATAGTTATTCCATTTCATTTGCGCTTATTCCACGTTATGTTAAAGCCGCGTTTAACTATATGTTTAATCGCCAAGGTCTTTTCACCAGCAATGTTGCTGAGGCAGGGGGATTCGATAGAACGGGCAGTGCAGGAGATATTCCTGATATTCAATATCACTTTTTACCGGCGATTTTGCTTAATCATGGGCGCACTACTGCATTTGGTTATGGTTATGGGGTGCATGTATGTTGCCTTTACCCCAAAAGTCGAGGAGAGATAAAGTTACGCTCAAATATCCCTAGTGATTTGGCTAGCATTAACCCGAATTACCTCGAACACCCTGATGATCAAAAAGTGATGATTGATGGTGTAAGGCGCGCTAGGAAGATTTTGGCTGCACCGTCTTTTGAAAAATACCAATCCTGGGAAATAGGACCTGGCCCTGAAGCACAAACAGATGAACAAATATTGGATTTTATTCGCAAAAAAGCCGAAACCATTTATCACCCAGTAGGTACCTGTAAAATGGGGGATGTTGAAGAGATGATGACAGTGGTAGATCCAGAACTTAAAGTAAAAGGTATGAAAGGCTTAAGGGTAGTGGATGCATCTGTTATGCCCACACTTGTTGGTGGAAACACCAATGCTCCAACAATCATGATTGCAGAACGTTGCGCTGATTTAATTAAGCAACAATACCAATAAAATTTATCGATTTGGCTAAAGAAAACCATCGATTTTTATCTTTAACATATCGCCTCTATTTATGTGTTTTAGCATAACTGAGGCGTAGTCTTTTCGAGCATTGCCAATGTGATTTAGCTTGCGAGCTTGATTTTTGACAGAAGTTCTATACTAATTACCCCCTGTCTTAGCCCGTTTTAATTCCCGTTGAATCCGCTGTTTCAGGTGATTTGAGTATACAGTTTGTGTTAAGCCCGATATCTTTTTATTGATAATAGATCTTAACGCAGATTGTGGAGTGTCAAATGAAATGGATGGTATGATTTACTACATTGTTTTTACTGTTTTTGATTATGGGATGTGCAAGTCACGACGACTTATCTAGCTCCATAGATACCCATTCTGCTCGAATAGCTCCTCACCTCAATTGGCAAAGTGATGACTACAATCTAATCGAAGTCCCTCATATAGAAGATATCTTAATGATGATAGCGCACAACATTTTTTATCGTAATACCATGCTCGGGAAAATCAAGATATTAAAGGTCATGAACGTTTGGCTGAATACTTAGGAGACTTTCTCAGTGGTTTCACTTACCGAGGCGATACTTATAATGCTGACTTAGCTGCTATTAAGCAAGCCGGTAATTGCCTATCACTTGCTATTTTAACTAAGGCTTATGCTTCTTTAGTGGGTCTTAAAGTTGAACATCGCAAAGTTAATTCTGAGCCTGTTTATTCTCGATAAAATGGCATAATGACTATGTCTTCTCATGTTCAAACACATGTTCATGCACCAGCCCAACTCGATAATAAAAAGCTAGATATATACTTTTCAAAGATCATCATAGATACTTTCCCAGCATCCAGAGGAGTAAAGGGGGGGAAGGTAAGTGATGAAGATTTTGTGTTTATGTATTATCAAAACTTGGCCGCCAAGGCATTAGTAATTGATGACTTAGATAGGGCATAATATTTGTTATCTGCCGCTCTGCAGATATCACCAATTAATATTGAAACACTCAATACCTTGGCTGTTTTGCATAAAAAATCTGGAAAGCCAGATGTAGCTGAATCCATATATAGACACACGCTTCAACATACAAAAGGCTCGGTGAGTATTTTAAGTCACTACGTAATTTTGCTTAACGAAAGTAACAGACATGTAGAAGCTGCGTTTTACGAAGACAAGTATTTGGAAATTGAAGATGACAACCCATTTAACTGGCATGATTTAGCTTATCATGCCTATGAAAGAGAAAACTATTGGAAGGCTCTATACCTTTACAAAAAATCCGCAGACATGGCGCCCTATTTACATGAGGATTTTTTGGTCAAGCAAAGACTTATTATCAACTAGCGGATAAGGCTGAGGCCAATAACGCTATGCAAAAAGCATCAGGGTTGGCTTATACCAAGATAGATGAAAAGCTTTATTCAGCGAAATTGGATACGCTAAAAGGTCACCACTAAATAACTAATGGTTAACTAAATTTTGGCAGACCCACTAAAAAACCACTATGGAATCGGTATTGTTATTAAGATTGCCCATATGCTGCAACATGAAGATCCCCATTTTGACAGTGATGGATTTATTGCCCATGTGCAGCCAGGTTATGACAATCTAGAACTGATGGAGCGAGGCAGGAAAATTGCCACGGGTTTAAAGGTTTATTTACCTGATGATTTTAACAAAGCGGTGGCTATTTTATTGGCGTCGTTGGACTCTCCTGTGGTGTATGACGAAAATAACAGCATCACTTCATTTATTTTTTTGCCCCATACAATTTATGTCACTGAAAATGGAATTGATGATTTTGAGACATCTATGCAAGCCCATTATCAACTCACTCAAAGGTTTACTTCTGAATTTGCCATTCGACGTTTTATTCAACGTTACCCAGATAAGTGTTTAGCGTTATTAACACTGTGGGCCACAGACGCGAACCTACATGTAAGGCGGTTGGTATCCGAAGGCACTCGTCCTCGTTTGCCTTGGGCATCTCGTTTACCGGAATTTATTCAAGATCCGTCTGCTGTTATTGAGTTATTAGAGCTACTTAAAGATGATTCAGAGTTGTATGTTAGACGCTCAGTGGCTAATAACCTGAACGACATTGGCAAAGATCACCCAGAGCTGTAAGCTGAGGTTGCCAAAAAGTGGCTAAAAGGTGCTTCCAAAGACAGAGTGTGGTTAGTCAAACATGCACTGCGTAGTGCCATTAAACGCGGCGAGCAAGGTGCACTGGAGGCTTTGGGATACGGTGATGTTGCTGATGTTAAAATTGTCCATATGGCCATAACACCCCAAATTGCTAAAGTGGGCTCCAGCGTTCAAATTAATTTTGAATTGATTAATCAAGCCACTAAAAATGCTGCTTTGATGGTCGATTTTGCTATTCACTTTATTAAAGCCAATGGTAAAGCCAACCCCAAGGTATTCAAGCTGAAAGCCATAGAGTTAGCATCAAAGCAGTCGTACGCGTTTTCTAAAAAAGTGTCATTAAAACCTATGTCTACTCGAACTTTATATGCGGGATTACATAAGGTCGAAGTGAGCATTAATGGGCAAAAAACGCTGATTGGCAAATTTAACTTAAGTTCATAAGTCGTTCTATTGCAGTTCAGTGTTGCTCAAATAGTTAACCACTGTATCAGTGAAATCTGTAAATAAACCATCCACTTTTAAGTCTTTAAACAACAGTTGTAGTGTTTGTTGTGTATCTAGATTGTCTGGTAACGCATCATTACGAAAAGTGTAAGGATGGACTTTTAAGCCAGCAATATGCGCTTGTTTGACAAAACCTGAAGGCTGCATCGTTTTTAAATCCATAAGCTGAGGTATCCAAGGGCCAATGCCTTGGGTAACTTTAGCTATTGCCTTTAATCCCTCAGGTGTTTTTAGGAAGTCATAATTGCTAGGTGACTCTAGCCAATCGTTTTCACCAATTAGTTGTATGAGTTTGACTTTCGCGTCTAGGTCATTTCGTAATCGCTGAATTTCAGCAAAATCAAAACACTGCAAATATACCGCTTTATCCGCATCATCTAGCTTATGTTTTCGCAAAACAGCCAAAACTAGTTGGCTGATATCCACACCTTGATCCTTATGCCAAGCGGGAGATTTTATCTCGGGATAGAGGCCGGTAGTTTTGTTAAACTGGCGATTAAGTTGCTGGATCAATTCAATTTGTTCTTCAAAAGTGGCAATGTGAAATGTGTCATTGCCTTGGTAACGATTCGGAAAAACTTGTTTGCCTTTTGCATCTTGCCGTTCATGTACGCTAAGAGTCTTCAATTCAGACAATGTAAAGTCTAAGACATAATAATGACCGTCTTCACGCTTTCTGCTGGGAAATACTTGCTCTACATCCGTCACCGCTTCAAGTTGAATACCGTGCAACACTATTAATTTGGAATCTTTGGTCACGACTAAATCTTGTTCAATAAAGTCAGCGCCTAACGCGTAGGCTAAAGTAACCGACTCAAGTGTATGTTCAGGTAAGTAACCTGAAGCACCTCTGTGAGCAATGACTAAAGGTTTATCGGCAATGATTAAAGGTTTTGGGGGGATCATCTGACAAGAAGAAACTAAAATTAGTATTCCTAAAAAGTAGTATTTCATAATATTCACTTTATTTGCGTTCAATTAATTCGATAGCATAACCGTCGGGATCTCGCACAAAAGCGATCACTGATTTGCCGCCTTTTACTGGACCAGGCTTTCGGTATACATCCCCACCTTGTTGTTCAATAAACTCACATATGGCATAAATATCATCTACTCCGATAGCGATATGACCAAATGCATCACCCATATTGTAGTGTTTTTCGCCCCAGTTATACGTTAGCTCTAATACGGTTGTATCAGACTCTTCACCATACCCAATAAATGCCAAAGTATATTGGTACTCTTTATTCTCACTTTTCTTAAGCAGTTTCATACCCATCAAGTTGGTGTAAAAATCAATTGAGTTTTGAAGGTCGCCAACCCGCAGCATGGTGTGTAGTAAACGCATATTGATACCTTTTTTGATTTGAGTGGTAGTTGTTGGTGTTTGTCGTCTCAGGATCACAGCATAGTAGGGCAGTAATAGAAACAAAATATGACAAGAATGCAGTTTTATTGATCCTTTAGTTACGAATTAACTTGTTCGCCATGAAGAAGAACATTCAAAGCATTGGATTTCGTCAGGTAAAAAAGAGGTTTGATAAAGTTGTCATGAGTGGTTAGCTAAACATAATTTGAATCAATAAATATCAATTAAGTTAGCTATAACAATTAACAAGAAAGTTCGGTGCCAGATGCATTTTCGTTAATGCCATTTCTGTCACTGTCGCTACTCATTTTAACCCTTCCTTGCAAGGTAACTGACAGCGAGCGAGCATATTCTGACTTTCCATCTTTATGACAAAGTAAAATTTCAGTCGTTTCATTTGCTTCGCCGGTTCCGGTAAACTTAATGATATCGCTTGTGTTGGTCATTAAACTAGTCAAAGATGATGAACCACTTGTAACCAATAATTCTTCTGTGACACCTCGAATAGCGTTATCGTCTTTATCAATAAAGACTATTTTAGGATCATTCCAATCGTTTGAGCATACAGAGTAATCTTTAGATGGACATACTACTACTTCTGCTTGCTCGTCTATTGCATGGTGCCTAGCATACTGGATCAGCGAACTAGCCTCGTTGATTTCTGCGACAATACTATTTTTTATTAAGATGCTTTGAATACTGGGGCCGACTAGTGTCAGTATTATTGCAACGATGGAAACAGTGATCATTAATTCAACCAGTGTCACACCTTTTTGCTGTTTCACGTTATTCACTCCAATGTTTGTAAACTTAAGATAAACTATATTTGAACTTTTAGGGTATGAAATAGTTATCAAAGGTTAGATATAACATACACATGTTGATAATATTAGGTTGTAGCTACGTTTTAAGTTGTGAATGCTTGAAGGTAATAATGGCGAAATTTCCAGCCTAGCTGAACTTTTTACTGGCATGACATTATTGAGGTGAAAAATGCAAACGAGTACTGTGATAGAACAAATGCGGGTTTTACCTAAAATAGATGTTAATTATGAAGTTGAGCGTCGGGTCAATTTTATAAAATCTCAGCTTATTAGTAGCGGGATGACAGTTTTAGTGTTAGGTATCAGTGGGGGAGTCGATTCTTGTACTTTAGGACGACTGTCTCAACTTGCGGTAAACCAATTAAATCAAGAATACCAAAAACATTATCAATTTATTGCAGTTAGATTGCCATACAACGTGCAAGCTGATGAGGCCGATGCCCAAGCCTCAATAGATTTTATTCAGCCAAGTCAGCATATTGCTGTGAATATACAGCCCGGTGTAGATGCGATTGACCAACAAACACGTTTAGCTCTTGATGCTGCTGGGTTGCTTACTGGTAATGAAAGTAAGTGTGATTTTGTCAAGGGTAATGTTAAAGCACGTACCCGCATGGTGACGCAATATCAAGTCGCCGGTTTACTCGATGGTTTAGTTTTGGGTACAGACCATTCAGCAGAAAATATCACCGGTTTTTATACCAAGTATGGTGATGGCGCATGCGATCTTGCACCTCTATTTGGTCTAAATAAACGCCAAGTAAGGCAGGTTGCTGAATTTTTAGGGGCTCCACGAAATATTATCTATAAAGCACCAACCGCTGATTTAGAAACCTTAGTGCCACAGAAATCTGATGAGCAGGCTCTAGGAATGAGTTACGATCAAATTGATGATTTTTTAGAGGGTAAAGTCGTGGCAGATAATATTGCTGAAAAACTAGTTGCTATTTTTGAAAAAACACAACATAAACGTGTCCCCATTCCAACTATATATGATGAATGATTTTTAAATTAATAAGCCCCACTAATTGAGACATAAAATGAAAAAAATTGAAGCGATAATTAAACCGTTTAAATTAGATGATGTTCGCGAGGCATTGTCAGAAGTTGGTGTAAGTGGCATGACTGTCACAGAGGTTAAAGGTTTTGGTCGGCAAAAAGGTCATACAGAATTGTATCGTGGTGCGGAGTATAATGTTGATTTTTTACCAAAAGTTAAAATCGAATTAATAGTGACAAATGAACAATTAGAACGTGGTATTGAAGCTATTATGAAAACAGCACAAACTGGAAAAATAGGCGATGGCAAGATATTTGTATCTGACGTAGAGCGGGTGATCCGTATTCGTACAGGTGAAGAAAACGAAGAGGCTGTTTGATACTAGAAAGCGCTGTTTAAATCAAACAGGTTGTTCAGCTGAAAAACAAGTGTTTCATCGGTACAATTTGTGTTTAGGGAAAAACTGAAATAATAATTAATGCGCTTAGGTCTAGTGTACTGAAACCAGACTATAATGTTTAATAATCGTTTTTGATTGGCTCATAACTTTAAAGGAAACTCAATATGCAACAAATTAAAAAAACAGCCATTGCCACAGCACTTGGCGCAGTTGTTATCGGCTCACTTGCTTCTATTAGTGTTCAAGCTAACACTAGCCCGTTTAGCGTTCAATCTTTAGATTCTGGCTATATGCTCATTGCTGAAGAAGGCAAATGTGGTGAAGGTAAATGTGGCGGAGATAAAGCCGAAAAAGCAACCAAAACCATGAAAGAAGGCAAATGTGGTGAAGGTAAATGTGGCGGAGATAAAGCCGAAAAAGCAG
>CAJQKX010000012.1 GCA_905479025.1 uncultured Paraglaciecola sp. | reverse complement strand
GATGCATTAACTTACCTCACAGTCATCAGCCCAAGTAATCTGTCATAAAGCTGTCACCTGCGCTTTATATAAGTGTCACCGTTGTTTCATATCCTGATATGAAATATCACATACATTTAAGGAAGTAGAGATGAAAAAAGTTGCACAGTTATGTACTAAGACCACTTTGGCTTTAGCCATTAGTTTATCATTAACAGGTTGTTTTTTAGAAGGTGATAACGGTGAAGTAGGCGCAATCGGAATCCAAGGAGTAGCATGTACGGATGGCGCAGGCGGCACAGAGGGTGCTAATGGGATAGATGCCAATGCATCAATTACTCTGGGTCTTGTTGGTCGTATTCAACTCAACTCAGATGATCCAGAAGGTGCCGCTGAGATTGTTCAGTTTCACAGTGCATCTAGTACCATTTATGCAATAAATAGTGCCGCAGATGAACCAACCATCGAAATAATTGATGCCTCGACCTTAACAAGTGATGTATTGGCAAATCCCCTTTCCAGTGAAAACCTAACTTCTTTCGCATTAGTCTTACCCACAGAGCAAAACTCAGTGCAATTAGCTGGCCCCACAAGTCTTACAGTGTCTGGAAACTGGATGGCTGTAGCCATGCCCGCAGCCGATAAAGCGACAAATGGTATGGTATTGTATTGTTTTATAACGGGCTTGATACGTCATCCCCAACTTTTGTGAAAGCGGTAGAAGTAGGCAACTTACCCGATATGGTCACCTTCACACCGGATGCCAGCAAAGTATTGACTGCCAATGAAGGCGAACCTAGTGGTGACTACACTATTGATCCAGAGGGTTCGATATCGATCATCTCGATTGTAGATGGAACGCCCAGTGACACATCAATAAATATCAGCTTCTCTGGCTATAACGGTAAACAAGCTGATCTGGAAAAACAGGGCATGCACTTCCCTAATCCTTCTGGGCGCACTATTAATGGATCATTGATTAGCACAACAGTGGCTCAAGATTTAGAGCCAGAATACATCACCACTACTAATGAAGTTGCTTACATAACACTTCAGGAAAACAACGGTTTAGCCGTTGTTGATTTAAGTGACAACAGTGTAAAAGTGATTGGCCTTGGCTTTAAAGATTGGAGTGAGTTTCAGATAGATGGCATGGAAGATGGTACTGTGAGTTTTGGTCAATATGACAATCTGTACGGTATGTATATGCCTGATACCATTGCATCATTTCAATGGAAAGACGCCAACTTTTTAGTGACCGCAAATGAAGGTGACGCTAGGGAGTACTTCTTCGATACATTAAATACTGACGGCGTACAAGATGAAGACTTATGTAATTCTGCAGGTGGCCAAGACTTTGATGAGGATGATGGTTGTTTATCTTATACCGAAGAAACGCAAGGGCGTCGATTGGATTATTCGCCAGGCTCAAACTTAGAGACTATAGCCGGTGACGATCCAAGAGACTTTGACTTCACTGCTTTTCCACTAGGGCGCTTAACAGTGACCAATGTATTAGGTGACAGTGACAATAATGGTGAATATGAAGCACTTTATGCCTACGGTGCACGTTCATTCACTATCTGGGACACTAATGGCCTAGTTGTATTTGATTCAGGCGATGACTTTGAACGCATTACTGCTTCTATCCACGGTAACGCCTTCAATAATAACAACGATGAAAATGCGGGTGACTCGCGCTCTGCCAACAAAGGTCCTGAGCCCGAAGCATTAACCGTTGGCCAAGTTGGGGACAAAACCTATGCCTTTATTGGTATGGAGCGTTTGGGTGGCATTTTTGTTTATGATGTGACCAACCCTTACGACGCTAAGTTTGTCGACTATGTGATTAATCGAGATCTTACAGAAGGCGGTGACTTAATCGGTGACAGCGCCCCTGAAGGCATGGTGTTTGTTGATGCAACCAATAGCCCAACAGGTAATACTTTGATCATTATTGGTAATGAAGTTAGTGGTACAGTGTCAGTTTGGCAGATTACTGAAAAATAAAAATATTGAACTACAGAAAATAACGAGTATTTCGGGCGTAAAAAAAAGAAAAATACTGAATTTTTATCTTTTTTTGCGCCCCTAATTATTCTCTTTGAACATCATGATTTTTGCTTCGACTTCATCACTCTTAGTAGCTTTTATGCCGCATATTTGTCTTTCATCAAATAGGCAAAAGCGGTGTTGAAGGCGACTTCTTGAAACATCTTTAAGCCTGTGTCGGGCATAGGCACAACTACAGGGTTACGCTTTAATGATTCTTTAATAGCGGTGGGAGACAACACTATCACGTCAACATCATCGAGTAGCTCTAATGCCGCTTCTAATTTAAAGCCTATAGCCCCACCAGCAAACTTTCCTTTCATTGGACGTTGGCGAATGACAATTTGGTCTATTTTATAATCTTGTACTAGCTGCGCAAAGGTTTTTTGAAAATAACGTAGGTCTTTCGCTATTGCGTTTTTAGGCAATGATAGTTTGCGCGTATGGCAATCAGGAATTTGAAATACCTCTTCAGCCAAAGATAACAAACAAATATTTGCATCATTACCACTTAATTCAACACCAATTACCCGCATAACTCTTTACCTTTACTTTTGTTTTTAACTTTAATTGTGAGGATTATAACTTAATTCCTAAAAATGAGTGATACCAATACATCAATAAAACGATGTTGAGTGAAATGCTACTTTATACCAACATACCTAAGCCCTAAATTAACAATTCAAAGGTACAAAATGTTAACTCTGTATGGTTTCGACGTCAGTAACTAGTTCAATATGATTAAACCAGCTTTGGCCATTAGGGTATTGAATATAAAACAGTCACTCTTTATCCCAATCAGTCAGATGAATATCTGAGCAAAAGTTCAATGGGTAAAATACCCGCCTTAGAAACTGACAAGGTATTTTGACTGAAACCAATGTCATTCTTGAATATATTGAGGATACCTATTCAGACATACCTTTGTATCCTGGTAATACGTTTGAAAAAGCTAAGATCAGAGAATTAGTTAAAATGGCAGAGTTGTATTTGGAATTGCCCGCCAGGTGGAGCCACTCTGAAGTGTTTTTTGGACAAACGGTCAATGAACTGACTAAAAAAGAGACCAAACGTGCTTTATTTAAAGGCATAGAGGGCATG
>CAJQKX010000011.1 GCA_905479025.1 uncultured Paraglaciecola sp. | reverse complement strand
ATATATTTGTATGTCTTTAGTGGCATCTGTACTCTCTAAAAACAATAATTGGGCTATTTTTTGTCCAAGTTTACGACCCATATTTACCCTAGACGCATAAACAGAAATACCGTCAATAAACGAATCTGGCCGAGCAAAATAAACAAATTCAAAAATACAGGGAGCACTAATAGGTTGATGAGCACATTGCTGAGTATGCAATTCGCCTGATTCAGTCACATATATAGCTTCGCCAGGTGCCACATCACGAATAAAGGTAAAGCCAACCGCGTCAAGTGCAACACTTTCAGAGGCCACCATGTATTCATCACCAAATTCGGTTTTTCGTTTACCTAAAGACAACGGACGAATACCAAAAGGGTCTCTGAATGCCAACATTCCGTGGCCAATAATAGCAGCAACAACTGCGTATGCACCTCGGATCTTTAGATGTACTTTGGAAACAGCATTAAATATTTCTTCAGGTGTAAGATTTAAGCCTTCACAGTTTTGCAGTTCATGAGCAATAATATTTAATAACAACTCTGAATCTGATGTGGTGTTGATATGTCTTTTCGCCACCTTAGCTACTTCATCTTTCAGCTCATGTGCGTTAGTTAGATTACCGTTGTGAGCGAATCAATACCAAATGGAGAGTTGACATAAAAAGGCTGTGCTTCTGCTGAACTCGAACTGCCAGCAGTGGGATAACGAACGTGCCCAATGCCAAATTGGCCCGTTAATCTTTTCATATGACGAGTATGAAACACATCTCTAACCAAGCCATTATCTTTCCTGAGGTGGATCACACCGTCATCTACAGTGACGATACCAGCTGCATCTTGGCCCCTATGCTGGAGGACTGTCAAGGCATCATACAAAGCTTGATTAACTGAGCTTTTACCCACGATTCCAACAATACCACACATGCTATTTACCTTTTTAAACTGGCTTTATAAAACTTGAGTTGTTTTGGAAATATTCAAAAAACCACTCAATGATTAAGCTAAACTCTGGAATAAGGACTGAAGTGCCCCACCATGCTGATGAAGACACAGGAGTAAAAGTATCTAAGAAAAATAACAACGCACTGACAATTAAAATACCTCGCAAAGCACCAAAAACAAGCCCTAATGCGCGATCTGTACCTGTCAGTCCGGTGAACTGAACTAACTGAGAAATCAAATAATTAATCAAACCACCGATCACTAAAGTAGCTACAAATAAAATAGCAATAGACACACCATTGCGGATCATCAGATCATCAAATTTAGTGAGGTAAGTAGCAAGATCGGCATAGAACTGGCTAGCAATAAAAAACGCACTAAACCAAATGGCCAAGGAGATAGCTTCTTTTACAAAGCCCCTAATTATACTGATAACTGCGGAAAGTAAAATCACGCCTAATATGGCATAGTCAATCCAGTTCATAAGATTCGTTTTTACCGCTTAAATGATGAGATATTAAGATAAAATAGCATTTTAACACCACAGAATTAAATTCGCGCGCATTCTACCAAAATGAATTGCGAAAATCCTGATAATTTTCTAACAAAATAAAATAACTGAGGACCTTTAAGCCGACAAACTATTGAACAGTAAATGGTGTCACCCTGCCCTGTAATTTTGTTAGTTCTTTTAGATGGGAAAGTGCATCTTCTAAGTTACTTTTTTGCAAATCAGGACCAACAAAAACTTTCGTTAAAGTCCCTGAATTGGTTTTCACAGGCCGACTAAAAGCACGATAGCCAGCTTTCTCTAAACGATTTAATAAGTCTTTTACATTCTTCTGATGGCGAAAGCTACCTAGTTGTACTACCCAACCTGCACTATCCAATAGTCTTTCAACATCCTGTCCCACCACAGTTTGCTGCTGTAAACTACTAACTTTTGGCTTAGTTTTTTCTGTTGTTTGCACCACCGACAAAGACTCACTTTTTAAATATACATCAGGGACTTGCACATCTACAGCTCGACTTTCAGATTGGTTTTCAGCCTCTAAGTTAGGAATTAAATTATCATCTATTGCCTGCTCAGAAATAATTTCGAATTTGCGTGTCGCTGCTTCTTTTACCCCATCAGTGTCAAATGCAGAAGGGGATTGAACCGTCTTCATGGGTGGTTTTTGAGGCAATTCAACAAATAAGTTACGCTTTGATTCTTGTTTCCCATCTAATAAGTCAGGTAAAAAGATCACCACAATGGCAACAACCATAGCGGTTCCCACCAATCGATTTTGTAATGCGGACGACACTTTTTTACACCTTTTCGTGAGGGGTTAACGATGCCATTTTCAATATATTTGTAATAGTAAAAAAAGATCCAAAAACGACCACGAGATCATCCTTTTCAGCTTTTTCTAAAGCACATTTATATGCGACTTCGACTGACTCGTATACTAACACTTTTTGCTTTGTGCTGAATACAGCAGAAACGAGTCTACTTGACTGCGCCCCTCTAGGAACATCTAAAGTAGCGCAATGCCAAATTGATACAACAGACAACATTGGGGCAAGTGTTGCTTTAATATCTTTATCAGCTAACATGCCCACAACTGCAATAACCCGTTTATAATTCATATTATTAATATCAAAGGCTAATAAACTAGTGGCTTGTGGGTTATGTGCTACATCTAAAATAACTGTGGGTTCAATGTGAATAACCTGACGTCTTCCAGGCAAACTGGTTTGCTTAATAACATGTGCCATCTGTTTATTATCTAGCCGTAATCCTAATACTTCAATTACTTGCAAAGCTGTTGAGGCATTTTGGACTGGAATATTGGGTACTGGCAAATGATCATAACAACGATTAACACCTTGCCAATGAAATCCTTGGGCATCGATTTGATAGTGATAATCATTGCCTTGCCATAAAGGTTTAACCTGGTAGCTTAAGGCCGCATCAACCAGTGACGTTGGGGGATAAGGCTCACCAATGACTGCTGGGATATTGGCTCTAAAAATACCCGCCTTTTCAATAGCAATTAATTCTTTAGTATCACCAAGCCAATCCTGATGGTCTAGATCAATACTGGTTATCACAGCTATAGTGGCATCTACAATGTTCACCGCATCTAAACGCCCACCTAGACCCACTTCTAACAATAAATAATCTGCTTTGGAATCAGCCATTAACTGCAGTGCCGCTAATGTACCAAATTCAAAGTAGGTTAATAAAGTATCGCCTCGTGCTTTATCAACTTTCAAAAACGCCTGACAGTGCGCTTTTTCAGTCAACATGGCTCCCTCGACTCTTAAACGCTCACGATAATCTAGAATATGTGGGGAGCTAAATACAGCAACTGAATGTTTTGACGTCAATAGGGCTTGTTCGATAAAGGCACAGGTAGTGCCCTTACCATTAGTACCGGCAACACTAATAACGGTTTGTTGGCTGATATCGAGCTGTAAATTGCAAAAAACTTCGGCAACACGCTCTAGTCCAAGCTCAATATTGTTTGGGTGAACCTGCTCCAGGTAAGTCAACCACTGGTCTAATGACCAAGCCTCTTTTTCAGAGACTTGGGGGGGGGAGATATGAGACATTAATCAGTGATGTTGATGATGCAGTTTTGACAATAAACTATATAACTTATCACGCATATTACGACGGTCAACGATAATATCAATAGCGCCTTTTTCTAACAAAAATTCACTTCGTTGAAACCCTGCAGGCAATGTTTCACGTACAGTTTGTTCAATCACTCTTGGGCCTGCAAACCCGATCAAAGCTTTGGGCTCTGCTACATTCACATCACCCAACATAGCTAAACTCGCAGATACACCGCCCATAGTAGGATCAGTCAATACTGAAATATATGGCAGTCCTTTTTCGCTCATTTTTGCTAATGCAGCACTTGTTTTAGCCATCTGCATTAAAGACAAAAGTGCCTCTTGCATTCGTGCGCCTCCACTCGTTGAAAAACAAATAAGTGGCATATCGTGTTCCAAACAAGCATTCACCGCTTTCACAAATCTAGCCCCGACGACTGATGCCATCGACCCGCCCATAAAGGCAAATTCAAATGCAGCCACAACAACGGGCATACCATTCAGTTTACCCTGCATAATAACGATTGCATCTTTTTCATTTGTGTTTTTTTGTGCACTGCTTAATCTGTCTTTATATTTCTTTGAATCTTTAAACTTAAGCAAATCTTGCGGCTCTAGTTCGGCACCCAACTCTACCCTGTCACCTTGGTCTAAAAAGTGATTAATTCGCGAACGAGCGTTAATACGCATATGATGGTCACATTTAGGGCATACACCTAACTGCTTTTCTAACTCTGTTTTATATAGTACTGCTGCACATTCACCGCATTTAGTCCAAATTCCTTCTGGTACATTGCTTTTTGTCAATGATTTAGTGCGTGGTAGTATTTTTTCAATCCAACTCATATCAAATCCTGTTATGTAATTTGGTAAACTTAACAAATTGACAATATTTAACGGTTAATTTAGCACCCATTTAAAGCCCTATGGGCCGAAGAACCTCTATTAAATCACATCAAGCATACATCAAGAATATAAAACTGGTCTTAGAAGTATCAATCAGGTAAAAATAATGGCCCAAAAGGTGTAATTGGTAAATTAAAAATTTCGGGGTAAGTGACATGTACCAAGTATAAGCCATTAGGCTTTGCAGTTGATGCGGCTTTAGTTCGGTCTTTACCTTCTAACAACGTCTTCATCCAAGTTGTGGGTTTTTCTTTTTTACCAATCGTCAATAGAGAGCCTGTAATATTACGTACCATATGATGAAGAAATGCGTTCGCTGTTAAATCAATCATAATGTAATCACCAAATCGGCTCACATTGATATGACTCATCCGTCGCACAGGCGTATTAGCCTGACAGTCCACAGCTCTAAACGCACTAAAATCATGACGGCCTAACAAATGTTGAGCTGCTTGATGCATCAACTCATGATCCAACTCATTATGTATATGTGTTACACCCCTAGGCAGTATGCTGTTGCGTAGGCGATGATTATAAATGACATATCGGTAACGTCGTGCAGTAGCAGAAAAACGAGCATGAAACTCCTCATCCGTATTTTTCACCCATTTTATTGCAATCGAGTCAGGTAAAAAGCGATTAAGACCAATAGTCCAAGCGCGGTCGGGGCGCTGAATATTAGTATCAAAATGTACCACTTGGCAAGTAGCATGAACCCCTGCGTCAGTTCGTCCTGCGCAGACTGCTTTGATAGGTTCGTTGGCTATAGTAGTTAACGCTTCTTCAACGTGCTGTTGCACACTAGCCACAGTTTGTTGGCGCTGCCAACCATGGTAGGGTGCACCGTTATATTCAATGCCTAGAGCTAATCGCATCAGTCCACTTTTATTATTCAAAAAATTCGCAGTATTGTAAGGAACTTATAAGTAAATAACAGTGGTTTTTAGTCAAACCTTATTAAAGTGAACTATTTGAATTGAACTGGTCATTCAGACTCGCTTAAAATCAATCGAGTGAAGATCATGTTTTTTCATCAACTTATGCATATCTGTACGATTTCTACCGGCTAATTCTGCCGCCCTTGTAACATTACCATCGGTTATTTTAAGCAACTTCAATAAATACTTCTGCTCAAAGGCATCCCTTGCTTCAGTCAAGGTTGGCCATTTTTGCTCTGAAGTAGATAAAGCTTGTTCAACTAAATGCGAAGCAATAATAGGTGTGTGAGTTAAAGCAACACATTGTTCAACTACGTTAACAAGCTGCCGAACATTTCCTGGCCACAAAAAAGTGGTGAGTAATTGCATTGCATCATCAGAAAATCTATTAACCTTAACCTGATGCCTTTTTACGCTTGTTTTTAACAAGTGTCGAGCCAACAGAGGAATGTCTTCAGAACGTTCTCTTAAAGTAGGTAAAGTAATATTCACTACATTAAGTCGATAATACAAATCTTCTCTGAAATTACCCTTCTGCATTTCTTTATTAAGGTTTTTATGGGTCGCAGATATAACCCTCACATCAATTGGGATTTGTTTACTACTACCCACTGGGCGAATTGTTTGTTCTTGAAGCGCTCTAAGTAACTTAACTTGAAGAGGGATTGGCATATCACCAATCTCGTCTAAGAATAAAGTGCCTCCATCTGC
>CAJQKX010000010.1 GCA_905479025.1 uncultured Paraglaciecola sp. | reverse complement strand
GCATCTGTTGGTGAGTACTGGCCGATGCTTCTGGGGAGATGGGGCGGACTTAAAACATGCTATTTCTCTAGGAGCGCCTCTAAAAGCAAACTGGCAGTGGCAAACACGCAGTACAGTGCACAAGTTAGACTTGGTATTAGATAAAAGTAATGCTGATGTTAGATTGATAAAGTCACAGCCTATTAGTTATTACAATATCAAAACCAATATGTTGGGTCTGGTTGAAACTGATTTAAATAGTGAGTTTGATGGGCAGTTTCTTGACAGCCCTACTTTTTCTGAAGAAAAGATGCCCTGGGTGTTGAGTAAGTTAGATATGTCTTTGGGGGATATTGCGAGAAAGTTGCCTAAACCAAAGCTTAAAAAAGAGTTTAGCCTAGCAAGGCCAGTGCCTCATATTCGCCTAGCTACGCCAAATATAAATCAAGCTTATTATACTCAACTGTCATTATGGTTTGCTTATAATGGCCAGCGTGTAAGCCCTTTAAATAATAAACACCAATTATCTTCTCAAAAGGGTGATGAAAGCATTTATCGTGATTTTGCTTTTGAAAAAATGATCATGGAGTCCCTTAAAACATGGAATTTCATGCCTCAATTGCAATCTGCTTCCAATCATAAAGGCTTTGAGAGTGGTTATATGATGGTGTTACAAGGACGAAACCTTAATTTATCATTTTTACATAATCAGCTACCACAATTGAAAAAGCAGGGGTGGCAAATAGAGTATGATGATAGTTTTCATTATCAAGAATTAGATACGGATAGTGTATTTGATGCCAATGTAATACAAAAAGAAGGTCATGATTTTTTCTCCATAGGCTTGAATTTAAACATAGATGGACAAAGTGTGGCTGCTTTTCCTATATTACTCAGTGCTCTAGAGCAACTACCTAAAGATATGCTGGTGAATGATCAAACTTATTTCGACAGTGATGAAAAGGTGTTTGTTGAACTCTCTGAAGGAAAATTCATTGCGTTGTCATATCAGAGTATTCAGCCTTTACTGAAACAATTTGTTGAATTATTTATACCCGGGTCTTTGCAAGACGATGGCACCATTCGCTTATCACGCTTTCAAAGTCATCAAACCCTCAGTGAATTGGATAATCAAGGGATCCTCACTAAAGGTGCAAATAAATTGCGTCTTCTTGCAGAAAAGCTACGAAATTTTAACGCGATCCAGTCTGCCCCTATCCCCAAGCTATTATTGGCTGAATTGCGTGAATATCAGCATCAAGGATTGAATTGGTTACAGTTTTTACGAGAATATGGACTCAATGGTATTTTGGCCGACGACATGGGACTAGGAAAAACGATACAAGCACTTAGCCACTTATTACTCGAGAAAGAACAAGGTCGGCTGACTGGGCCTAGTTTAATTATTGCGCCCACCAGTGTGCTATTTAATTGGGCCAAAGAAATAGAAAAGTTTACGCCTAGCTTGTCTTATATCGTCATAAATGGTGCTAAGCGGCAAGAGAATTTTGAGCTACTGAAGCAATACGATATCGTGATCACCAGTTATCCTTTAGTGTTAAAAGACAGTGAAGTGCATCAGCACCACGTTTATTATTATTTGATTTTAGACGAAGCTCATTATATCAAAAATCCAAAAACCAAGCTTTACCAAACGATGTTGACACTCAAGGCTGAGCATAAGTTATGTTTAACTGGCACGCCCATGGAAAATCATTTAGGTGAGTTTTGGGCACAATTTAACTTTTTATTACCAGGCTTTTTAGCAGGTTATCAACAATTTACTCGTCTGTTTAAAACACCGATTGAAAAGCACAATGACCATGAACGTAAGAGCATGCTTAACCAACGTATCAAGCCATTTATATTACGTCGAACCAAAGAACTTATTGCCAAAGAATTACCTAAAAAAACCACCATTATACAATCTCTTAAAATTGATGGTAAACAGGCTGAGTTATATGAGTCTGTGCGTTTGACCATGGATTCTCGTCTAAAAGAAATCATCGCCGCAAAAGGTCTGCAACGCAGCCAAATAGAAATTCTAGATGCGTTACTAAAATTGCGTCAAGTTTGTAATCATCCACAGTTGTTATCATTGCCCAGCGCAAAAATTGTGCATCAATCCGCTAAGTTAGAATTTTTGATGGAAACTTTGCCAGAAATGGTTGAAGAAGGAAGAAAGGTTCTTATTTTTTCTCAGTTCACCAGCATGTTAGCTTTGATAGAGACAGAGCTAGTCTCCAGCAAGATACCCTATGTCAAACTCACAGGTAGCAGTAGAGATCGCCAAGCAATAGTTGAGCAATTTGAGTCTGGAAAAGTACCTGTATTTTTAATTAGCTTAAGAGCCGGTGGCGTAGGTTTGAATTTAACTGCCGCCGACACTGTGATCCATTTTGATCCTTGGTGGAATCCTGCAGTGGAAAATCAAGCTACAGATCGAGCTTACCGTATTGGTCAAGACAAACCTGTATTTGTCTATAAATTAATTATTGAAAACTCTATCGAAGAAAAAATTCTACAAATCCAAAATAAAAAAGCGGAGTTGGCTAATGCCTTATTATCAGAGGAAGTCAGCCAAGGTAACCTAAGTTTAACAGATGATATTTTAGGCACATTATTGGCTCCTCTGTCCTAAGTGGGTATGGATATTTGAAACGCTATATTAATCAGTGATGTTGCATAAATAAGGTGCGACGTTTACCCTAAAAATCTCCAAATCCATGACGCCCAAAAGAGGTTTTATGTTGAGTCGCATCAGTTTGATATCTTTATTAGGATTAATGTGTTGCTTCGTCCCTAAATTTGCACACGCCGTTGATAACCCTTTTCCTGTGCCTGCACATTTAAAAACGATAAAACCTCAAGCAATACAAAAAGTGTTGGTTCCAAGTAAAAAGCTATTGTCGGTTCAAAAACGTGGAACCAATTATCGCTTTGCACTTAAGTTAAACCAAGCGTCTATAGATATTGGCATCGATGAGGTGACTTATAATAAACGTGATACACGCTCATTTTCGTCGTCATTTAAAACTAATGATAAAGATTGGACGCTCACTTATACACAAGGCAGTAATAGCGGTTTTGGGGAATTATTCGGTAACGGTCAACATGTGTTGATTGAACAGCGCGGCGAACAAGTATTTGCTGTCGATCTCGGTTTATCTGGACTAACGCCGGGGATTTATGAAAATGATGTTGTTGGTGAACTGAAGGATTTTAGTGGGCTAAAGGCTCCCTCATCCTATGCAAAAAACCTTCATGAAGTCGCTGCAAATGATGTGGTTGTGGTAGACCTGATGCTTTTATTCACCCAGAACATTGTTGACACATTCCCCGATGATATGGCCCAAACGTTAATGGAACACCTGGTTTTTAAAGCTAATCAGACGTTTTTTGATAGTCGTATTGATATGCGTTTGCGTCTGGTACATACCCAATTTGTCAATTATACCAACCCTTCAAGCATAGTTGCTCTCAATCAATTGCGTGATGCTTTAGATGATGATCCCAATACCACGATAGATCCATCCCTTGCCAGTGTTGCTTCCCTCAGAGATTCATTCGGTGCAGATGTGGTTTCTATGATCCGTACTCACGATTTGAACGAACGGGAAGTGTGTGGCATTGCAATGTTCCCAAACCCTATTGTGGACTATTTGGTAAACGTAAGTAATGTGGGTATAAGCGGGGGGTCCAATTGTATTGATACGTTTACTCACGAAATTGGTCATAATTTTGGGGCGGGTCATCAGCGCGTCAATGGTAATTCACAAGGTGCTGAGTCTGCGGCTGGAGCATTAATTGTACCAGGCAAATTTAATACGATGATGAGTTCAATTGGCACTGGTGATATTAATCGTGATTTCGGGCTAGCTATTTTTTCAAATCCAGAGGTAACCTGTGCCTCGGTATCTTGTGGTGACGCAATACGGGCAAATAATAGCGCAACGATTAACCATTTTTCACACGCCAATGCAGCGCTCCGTGATGCAATAAGTGAAACAGAATTACCATCACTTTTACCAAGTGTAACCGATCGCGACGGAGACGCGGTGTTTGATGACAGCGACGCATTTCCATTTGACTCAACTGAATTTTTAGACTCAGACTTAGATGGCGTGGGTGACAATCAAGATGCCTTTCCAAACGACTTCAACGAACAACAAGACACCGACCTTGATGGTATTGGAAATAATGCTGATGAGGATGATGATAACGACGGCACCGATGATTTTGCTGATGCTTTACCTATTGACCCCTTAGAAACGATAGATGCTGATGCTGATTGGGTAGGCGAAAATTCAGATGATTTAGACAATGATTTTCAAGAGATAAAAGATAACGACCAAGACGGTATAGGTGATCGAAACGATCTTGATGATGACAATGACGGTGTGCCTGATTATTTTTTACCCATTAAGCTAAGCGAAACTGAGGCTTGGGTAGTGAGTGCAGGAAGCGACAATGTTCTGCGGTATGACAGTCAAACTGGCACATTTATAGCTAGCTTATTGGAAGTGCCGACAGGCGGTTTTTCTTTTCGCTCGGATGCAATATTATCGCATGCGCAACAATTATTTTTTATTGCTTTTAGTGATGTACTGGCATTTGATCGGCAAACCAATACCATCAGACCAGTGATTGATCGTAGTTTTCTCAGTACCAATTTCCCTGCACATTTAGCTTTTCAGGATAACAGCACACTACTTGTTAACAATGGGTTAGGCACAAGCCACATTGAGTCTTTTAGTTTGTTGGCGTCGGGTAATCAGCGGGGAGACTCAACCAGTGACGATCGGGTTTGGCGGGATTTTGTTGTCAATGGTAATAGACTTATCACTGCTGAAAGAAGCACAAATAGACTGTTATCTTTTAATTTAAATAATTTAACGGCAGCGCCACAAATATTGAGTACCCAAGGCCTTGATAAACCCGAACACCTTGCTGTAGACAGCAACGCTAATATATATGTGACTAATGCGGGTAGTAAAGATCTTAGCCAATTTGATAGCAATGGTAATTTTTTAGGACGTTTTATTACTGCTGGTAGCGGAGGATTAGGCCAACCTGGTTGTTTAACTATTGGCCCTGAAGGCGATATCTACATATGCAGTACCGATACTGATCAAGTGCTAAAGTATGATGGCGTGTCAGGAGCCTTCTTAGATGTATTTGTAGAAACTGCTGCAGGTGGCCTTAATCAACCTGTTAGCTTAGTATTTGCTGGGTTACCACAAGACGAATTTAGATTAGATGGACAACATGACTCAGATGGCGACTTAGTCAATAATATTGACGACGCCTTCCCTTTAGATGCATCTGAAAGTGCAGATTTCGACAACGACGGTACGGGTAATAATACTGACACAGACGACGATAATGACAGTCTACCTGACGCCTATGAAACCGCTAACAATTTGAATCCACTAGATGGAAGTGATGCACAGCAAGACGCTGATAACGATGGTAGCAGCAATATAGCTGAGTTCGAAGCTGGCTCAGATCCGAATGACCCCAACTCCAAACCAGTAACGCCAGAGGTAATGAAGGGGGGAGGCAGTATCGGGTTTTTATGGATATTTTTGGGTTTAACTCTAGTGATAATACGACGCATAATCAATACTATTTCGAGTGAAAGAATGGCATATTCATGTGTATTTCACGAGTCTTTCTAATTAAGCAAGGACTCGTTCATTTTAATAATGCGGTTAATGTTTTAAGTGGGTCCACATTAACCCTATACCCATAGTGTTTTTATGTACCACCAACCCACAGCGACTCGCGTGATAACTTAGATTAGGATTGTTTTTAAATTTAATCGTTAAGTGCTTGCTGTTGCCTATTTTATTTTGGCAATTTTTGATGAAAATGCCACCACTACACAAATTATCGGTTTCAAAATTGCCATATTTTGTGTTGCCATTCCATAGTTCGACAATTTCATGTACCGATTGTCTACTTTCATATCGATGTTCCACAGGAGCTCCTTTTTAAATTTTTACGGTTTAGCAAAAGAGATTTATTTGCTATGACTTCGCGGTTAGCTGCAATCTGAATTCTAGTCGACTTTTGAAAAAATTCATGTGTTGTGTTTATTTCCCACGCCTATAGCAGTACCTGTGTCAACATTACACAGTGCTGAAAAATCAAGTCCGGTTTTGTTTTTGACCTCCAGTGATATGGCGTCACAAAATCATGATTATCCTCTGATACACAGCAACGCTTTATTAGGCTAACTAAGTTGAGAGAAAGGTACTTTGCGCTTTTCTTGGTTTACTTCGCTAGAAACAGCCTTCTAGCACATTCGAAATGCACGGATGGAAATCAATCCGGTACCCTTTGTCAATATGCTTAATTACGATATCGCGTTTAAGGTGACTTTAATTGAGTGTTTCAGTTAGTGTGGAGTGAGTGTTAGTTTCGCCCAATTTAAATGACAGCAGCTTGGTTGTGCAGGGTTGTGATAAGGACTATGAAAAAATGAGATGATCCTCTTTGTGTTGTCATAAAAGTCTAACACCCAAACACTTTGCCATTCCTCCTATACATCAATGGTATGTATAGGAGGAACCGCTTTAGTATGCGCTCGCGTTCTTTAGTTATATAGGTGAACTATTCATCGAGCAGGCGAAGTGGATGTTTGCCATCAACCATTCCCATAAAAGGGGGATAAATTGAATAGCCAACCAGAGAGCGTAATTCTGGTGATAATGAACGGACAATATCTTTGTCTAACTCTAACAAGTAGTTTTCTTGCTGGCGCATAAATGCTTCACAATATTGATGGGTCACAGCAAGTCTTGGTTTTGAAGATTGATTTTTACCTCCTCCATGCCAAGTTGTTCCAAGGAAAAATATAGCAGAGCCTGCTGGCATTACTGCTTTTATCATTTTTTCAGTGGTTGGAATTTGCTGTCCATCCCATTCTTGGCTTTTAGGAACTATAATTGTCGCGCCGTTTTCTTCAGTAAAATCATCTATGGCCCAAATACTGGCAGCACCTAAGGGGGGCCTCGGTCTAGGGATTTGATAAAACGAATCATCGTAATGAAATGCCTGTTGGCTCTCACCGGGTAGGATATTGATGACCTGACTTTGACTCAGCAGGTAGTTAGGCCTAAACAACAGATCCATTAGCCCTAGTATCCTAGGATGGTCTGCTAACCGATCACTACACCTTGTCTTTCCTAAAACATTGTATATTCTTTGGGTTTTTTCACCCTCAAAATTATTTCTGCCTGTGTGGCTCATTAAAGGCATACACTGGTTTTTGATGTGAGCGCACTGATTGGGTGTAATTAGGTTTTCAATAATCACATAACCCTCAGACATTAAGGTTCTAAAGTCTTGGTTGATGAGCTCAGATTGACGTTCTGGTGATGGCTGCAACTGTTTGAAAGTTCTCGCAAGATCCTTTCCCGTATAGTCTTTAATTGCCCCTTCTATTTTCATGATCTAAGTCTCCAACTGTCAGTTAGTAAATGCCCTTAGTACTATCCTACCTCTACTTGCTCATCGTTGCCGCCTAATTCGAACATTGATCCTTACCCACTGAGAGGTTTTATTCCATCTATCGCGGAAATTTTTTATTTACTGTCAGGGTGCCACTGAAGCTACCATTATTTTTCAACACCATAAAAGACCTTTAAGGCTTTCTTATATTCAGCTAACGTTGGCAGCTCCATTTGAGCTCTTAGTTGATCCACGCTGTCTTCATTTTCAATTTGGAAAAATACTAGCTTGCCGTCTATAAGATCCGCTTGTGTACCAAATACCTGATTTTTACCTTGAGCGATGGACACTTGA
>CAJQKX010000009.1 GCA_905479025.1 uncultured Paraglaciecola sp. | reverse complement strand
TTAAGTTTGCGACAAAATTTGTACCCGGTAGTGTCACCGAAGTCGAATATCAAATTGATGTAAACTCGATGGAACACAAAAATACAGTTCGTCTGGCGTTAAATGAAATTGCCGTAGGTAAAATCAAACTGACTCAGCCTGTTGCTTGTGATCCCTACACCAAAAACCGCTCTACAGGTGCGTTTATCATTATTGATAGAGTCACCAATGGAACAGTGGGTGCGGGTATGATCATCGACGTAGCAGAAGATACGAATGCAGGACAATTTTCTGAATTTGAATTAGAATTTAATGACTTGGTCAGGAAGCATTTTCCGCATTGGAATGCGACCGATATCAGTAAACTGTAATCCTTAGCCAACCTTAATAAGAATAAGATGAAATGGATATAGATCAGTATCTGGTATTGGCTATTTTTGCCGGAACTATATTGGCGCTAGTGAGCACTAACCAGCGCCCATCCTTAATCTTTGCAGCTTCACTTTTAGCTTTGATTGCTAGCCAACAGCTGGTGATTGGTGACGTGATTAATAACTTCACCAATCAAGGTTTAATCACCTTAGTTCTCCTGCTGTTGGTCAGTTCAGCGGTAGATAAGACGTCCTTAATCAAACGTTTAGGCCGAACATTAGTAACAGCAAGTTTTAACGCCAGTTATTGGCGGCTATTTGGTTTGACCTTTTTCTCTTCTGCACTTTTAAATAATACTGCCATAGTGGCAAGTTTGATTGGTCCGGTGAAACAAAACCAGTATCACCATGCCTCTCGACTACTTATCCCATTGTCGTACTCCGCTATTCTCGGCGGGACTGTGACCCTAATTGGCACATCAACCAACTTAATTGTGGATAGCTTTTTAATCGAACACGGTCACCCAGGTTTCAATTTTTGGGATTTCACACTCTATGGTTTAGTAGCAGGCTTGAGTTGCGGTTTATTGATGTTTTTGATGACCCCATTGCTGCCAGAGATCGCCAATAAAAAAACGCAATATAATAGTTATTTTATCGATGCAGACGTAGAAGACGACTGTGAGTTAATTGGCAAAAGTGTTGAGGAAAATCATCTTCGAAATTTGCCTGAATTGTTTTTAATTGAAATATCAAGAGACGGGAAACTTATCACTCCAGTTACGCCTGATGTGGTTATTCAGTCTGGTGACAAATTAATATTTTCTGGCAATATTCAACATGTAGGCAACTTAGACCACATAAAAGGCTTAAAACTCTTTGCAGAGACAAACGGTCTAGAGCGTGAAAACCTCACAGAAGTGATCATTTCTAATCGGGCACAAATTATCGGACAAACCTTAAAAGCACTAGGGTTTAGAGCACTATTTGATGCGGCAGTGGTTGCAATAAGACGAGACGGTGAGTCCTTATCTGGCAAACTGGGCGAAATAAAGCTTCAGTCTGGTGATTTTTTACTACTTGCTACCGGCCCAGATTTTATGCAGAAGCATAACCTCACTAAAAACTTTTTTATTCTGTCTGAAAAAAAAATGGATACCAAGTTAAGTCGCACTCAGGATTGGATTACCTTAGGTGGCTTTTTATTTACCGTAGCCTTAGCAGCGACGTCAGTATTGAACTTGGCGACAGGTTTACTGTTTTTTATCGCCATGCTGGTCATCGCTGGCGTAACAACCAATAACGAAATCAAGCGCAATATTCCGCTTAATTTAATAGTCGTCATTGTTGGCGCTCTGAGTCTTGCTACCGCCCTTGAAAATTCAGGTGTCATACAACAGATTATGCAATTGATTGGCCCATGGGCCAGCAGCGTCAGCCCTATATGGGCGCTGGTGATGGTGTATGTCTTAACCTTGATACTCACTGAACTGGTTACCAACAATGCCGCTGCCGCGCTAATGTTTCCCTTAGCCTATGGACTTGTTCAAACCCTAGGCGTACCGATTATGCCTTTTGCACTGGCCGTTGCTTTTGCCGCCAGCGCCAGCTTTATGTCACCCTATGGTTACCAAACGAATCTATTGGTATTTAGCGCCAGTAATTATAAATTCAAACACTTTATAAAGTTTGGATTACCCATATCCATTTGTTATTCGAGCATAGTGTTAACTCTACTCAGTTATACATATGGTCTTTGAATAATTGTTCCCAAGGAGCGGTAATTAAAAACGTCACTCATGCAAAATATATATTGGTTTATTCGGTAATTTGTACATTAGACTCTGGCATAGCTTGGATCACTTTTTAAACATTACAAGTATTAGCTACAACAAAAATATTTTTTATTTATCAGGACATGCTGCGGGCAATGAGTCTGAAATAACAAAGCCTTTGTGATGTGTATCCATACCTACAGGCGAATATGCTTGAGTGAGTTTGATCCCTTGTATAATGATTACACAATTTACGAATATAAAACCTACTCCCAAAGGTATTCTTACCAAAACCAGTTTGTAGCTCCTGCCCTTTTAGGATGTTAAAGTTAATGTTAATAATATTTTCAATTTTCACACCTTTTTAATGATGTAACGCAAACACTCGAATGAAGGCGATATTGGAACCACCAGCAGCATTCGTCAAATATGATGCTTAGGCCAAGCTAAGGTTTCCTAACGTAAATGATAATAGCGACGGTATATCTAAATTTTTATTAGCACTTCGCAAGGTTTACGACTTAATTTACCATGCGCACCTAAGTAATTTCAGCTAACACTTCAGGCAAATATGACCACCAACGCATTGTGTACAGTGCCTTTCAGGCTATTACGATTTAATGTGTGACGATATCTACTACAACACTCAAAGCAAATGCATTCGCATACTACACCAACTGTTCGGTAACGACGGCAATACACATCTTGACTTAGCCTGTTGAACCGGTCCATATGTCCGCCATTAAATTGGTTTTGGCTATCACAGCAGTGGTATTGATATTAGTCAACCTATGTCAGACATGGCCAGAGTACGTTGCCCTGAAGCGTTATTTTTTACACAAAAGGTGAGTGAATTCTGTGTTGATGAACCATTAGATTTAATCCCTTTTTCTTGTATTCGATACATTACAACGATGGTATTGAAAAGTTAAAAACCTGCATCGCAAGTGTACGTCGAGCTTTAAAAACGGATGGGGTTTTCTGCTTTAACGTGGTCGACAAAACAAAAATAAACAACACATTATTTGTAAAACATAAAGCTATACAAGCAGACGATCTGTTCACTTTTAGCTCTGGCTGGCATTACTCTGGAAGTGTTGATAAATAGTCCCTTAGACACAGTATTGAAAAAACAGCACTACAGAAATCCAGCTATAGAATGACGAACGTGAAATAGTTGCTTTTAGTTTTGATAAGTTGATATACATATTGAAACCTTTCTTTGAAGTACATGTTTTTGAACATAACTATGAAAAGCTACTCCCTATGACAAGTGCTCTGAAAATACTATTTTTACTTGTGTGAAAATTTGAAGTAGCCACCTACATACTCGCTCAATCTAATCGTCGGTTAATTTATTTAATAAATACCAATCCAAATCCAAGTCCAAGTCACTATCAGCTGTAACGGCTCGACTTTAAAGGCGCTAATAACAAGTAGAAAACCCAAGCGAACCAAGATACAAAGATTACGGCTAGGATCCATGAAAACTTTTCACCACCGTTAGTGCGGTCAGAAATACTGATTGCGATAACAGGAATGATCCATAATAAAAAAATAACTAAACTACAAAAAAAACTCAACATTTTTAATACTCCATTTATACTAACGTCGTTTTATCTAGTTGGAATAACTGTATTTAGCAGAAGCTGTTCCATAATTAAAGTTCAATTTTTTCAATAAGATAGAATTTACAGCGTTATTTGACGTTAGGTTTTTTCGCCAAATAATCTCAGTTTTCACTAATCCATAGGACTGCGTAAACACCTGTTTGAACACCTGTTTGAACACCTGTTTGAACACCTGTTTGAACACCTGTTTGAACACCTGTTTATACATAATCAAATATTGAGTGTCATGTGACAATAAGTCTCTTCTTTACTTAATTCTCGGAATGTCAATTTTGATATGCCTAGTTGTAATCAAATTTAATTTGTATAAGTAATTAACGTGGCTGTTTGGTTCACTTTACTGCCCCATTTAAATTCAATTGGGTAGTTGTTAAGTGTTTCAACTCGTTAACCACTAACTAGGCGATGCTTTTAACCAGCAAAAGATAGGAATTATTGCGTAAGTCTGTATTATCCAGTTTTCCAGTCATAATCTAAAAGTCGCAACGAGTAGTGTGAATAATGTGGTTGAATGATGAACATGTAATAGGATCTGCGATATGCGCATATCGAAAGTCATTAAAGCGCACTTACCCCAAACATGTTGTGATTGACGGCTTATTCAACCAAGCCAAACTCGATGAAGTAATAAAGCTTTTACGGCAAACCGGTGCTTGGCAAAGTCAAAAACATACTTATTCTGCCTTATATGTCGATAACACCCAGTGGCAAAAAACCAACAACGAACAACGCTTTGTACAGCGAGATGTTTGGCAGCGTGGTGCCATAAACATTAATACCACCACAACCAATTCGTCCCATTCAAACATAATCCAGGAATTTTTATCCTATTTGCGTGGGGACGAGTTTATGTCTGTGTTATCACGCATTTTTAAAGTGTCACTTACCGATATGAATGTGGCTGAGCCTGAAATAAATACTAACTATTTTCGCTTAGGTCCTAACGACTTCGTTGCCGAACATGCTGATGACTCCCCTGGAAGAGAAGTCTGTATGCTGTTGTATTTAAACAAAGACTGGCACATAAACGCTGGTGGAGAACTGGTTTTTATAGGTATCAATGATGAGCCTATTAATATCGCGCCGTTACACAACCGCTGTGTACTATTTGATCCCTCCTCAGAAGGCTCTGAACACTGGGTGAATGCATTGAACTCTGAATATGCAGATACGTTTCGTTATAACGTGACGAGTTGGTATTGGTCTAAATAACCTGAGCTTGGGATAAGCCATAGCGTCCAGAAGCACTGGATGCGTTTAATGTCTTTGCAAACCAATTGGCACAATCTAACTTATTATTTTTATTGCAATTGCTTTCAGGATTGCGTCACGTCTTACTTCGAGTTCAGGTTAAATAGTGTATTTTTATGAAAGTCACTCTAGGTTCTAATAAAGATTTAGGAATTTTTAGGATTTCATTGCCTTGGCCCTAGAGGTTTAAATATAATCATATTTTATGCGTGTCCTTCTAGATATTTTAAATAACAGCATGCGAGACTAGCTATGATTTATAATTTCAGCTACTTTCACTTTAAAGCTTAGATCTGAATAGAACTGGGTTACCAATTTTGAATTATCGATCCCGGTGCGTTGCATTAACGGCACCGCTTTTTCAGTCGCTGTGACATAAACATGAGTATTACTGTAACGCGCGAATAAAGGTTGAATAACATCTTTATACATTACATCAGCCACTAAGCTCGCATAGCCTTTGTTGCGATACTCAGGCATAGTCACAAAGTGCACTACACCTAAGTCTTGATATAACTCTCCTTCATGCAAAGTCGTTTTATCTGTACGAGCTTCATAATTTTCCAACAAACTATAAGCCACTAACTCTTCATTAACATAAAGCTTTATCATTTCAGCCTGTGTACCATGCCGCAGTTGGTCGTGCTCTGATAACCACTTAAATAGGTACCACATTTTCATATTAACTTGCCCTAATGCAAGCAACTCTTCAGCACAGGTATTAGCATTACAATATTCAAAGCGTTGCATTAATGTCCTTGTTAAAGATTGCGGGGGTTATTGTAAAAGAAATGGGAGTGATAAAATGTGACTGATAAAAGATAGACAAAATCAGAGTTAATTTTAACTCTGATCTTTAAGTATTTAGACTGTAAGATTACTCGGAGCGTTCGGTAATTTCTAATAAGTGATAACCAAATTGCGTTTTTATCGGGCCATGAACGACATTTAAAGCTTCGTTAAAAACAACTTGATCAAACTCAGGCACCATCTGTCCTTGACCAAAATTGCCTAAATCTCCGCCTTGAGAGCCAGAAGGACAGGTAGAATGTTTGGCAACATCTGCGAAACTTGCACCATTTATAATTTCTTGTTTCAACTCTGAACATTTCTCTTCAGTATCAACCAAAATATGACGTGCACTCGCTCTAGGCATAGGGTGTTTTTCCTGTTAAAAAGATATAAAAATAAGTGGATATAAGCAGTGAATGTATTTTACGTGAATTGAGTAATATTCTCAATAGGATGACATAGCCCTGAATATGGCTAGTTTTAAGGTAAGTCTTACAATTTTAAGCTTATATAGCACTTTGGTGAAAGGCAATTTTGTTAATTCACTGCGAAAAAAAACTGTGGGCCAAAGAGAGCATAATCTAGTCTTAAGGTAGTGTAGATAGATCAAACATACAGCCCCTAGCTGTTAATTAGACTTTTACGTGGCTTAGATATAACAGCTACAGCGGTTATTTGAGGACCCTAAAATTTAGAATATAAAGACTGTTTGGCTACTTTTTAAATGTGGATGTCTTATTTATGTCTTAATTTATGATTTATGTTGTAGTTGAATGTTAGCTTTTAACATTCAAAATCGATAAGTTGACAATACTGGCCCCAGCATCAAACCAAGTTACGCTTAATGCGAAGGTTCCAATTGTGTGAATAAACTCGCTTGTCCCCTTCATAGGCATCAAGCTCTGCATCCAGATAAAAATATAACTTATCACAGTGCAGGTATGTACGGGTGATGGTCTCTACGGCCCAGTCTCCTCGCCTAAATCCCCACCGCCAGAGAGTCTTGCCCTTCACAGACTGGAAGTCGTCGCTTTGATAGGAGTACCACTCTTTCGTCTTGCGCTTAACAATAAGGTCGATATCCTCAAGTCGGTAAGTACCACTGTCATTAATGACC
>CAJQKX010000008.1 GCA_905479025.1 uncultured Paraglaciecola sp. | reverse complement strand
GAGGGGAAAAATGGATTTCTGATAGAAATCGGTGATGTTGAGTCACTGATCAAAGCCATGGAAAAATTCATTTTAAGGCCAAGTATTATCGCCTCCATGGGTGTTCAGAGTCGTATGATGGCGGAAGAAAAGTTTGACGCCCACATCGTAAATGAACGAATTTTTGACCTGACTAAAATCTGACAGTGACACCTACATTAGAGCATGCGATTTTCCATTTCTAATAATCTATATAAAAAAGTAACGAATCGGCAAATAACAGTGCTTATTAAGGGATGCACTGTATGACAAGCAATCCACGTTTAACGTTCATTATTCCTGCCTATTTAAAAAGCATTGATGATAGAAATATCTTAGTTGAGACTATTGGAAAAATTTTAACTATTTGTCAAGATGTAGTGGTTATCTCTCAAGGGATAAATCCGCAGCTACATCATGAAAATATTCGCAGTTTTCATTCTCAATACAGCTTGGGGAAGTGGGGTGCGATAGAAAAGGCAAAAGGATTTATGCTTCAAGAATTTGTTTTTATCCATGATGGTGATAATCCTTTTAAAGCCGAATCATATAAAAATATATTAAATTTTGAGACAAATTCATTTATCCAAAGGGATAAAATATTACTATTTGCTCAAGACCAATTAAGTAAAGACTCAAGAAAGTACATTGAATTATTTTTAAATAAGTACAGTAATGAAGCGCGTGGTACTTGTGTTGACATTCAAAGTGGCGCAGTGATTCTTGAAAAGAGTATATTCCAAGAATTAAATTTCAGCAGTTTTGGCGATTATGGGGGTGAATTGGCGATATACGATCACTTGATTAAACATAATATCCCTGTTGATACTTTGGATATGGCAGTTGAGGAAGGTGACGATAGACAACGATCTAACTATACAATCGAGAAAATATTACAGTCAGTGATACGTTCTCCTTTGAGTATGACTAGAATTTCAGAGGTTCTGGACGTTTGTGAGTGTGATTATGATAGGTATATACATTTCAGTCTAAAGTTTAAGGCTGAAATTCTATATTTTTTAAAAAAATACGATTTGGTTTGTTAATTAAACACTAGGTGGAAATGAGATATGAGCAAAGAAAAAATATTGATTACTGGCGTGGCTGGTCTTTTAGGTTCTAGATTGGCAGACTGGATTATAGAGAATACTGATTATAAGGTTGTTGGGATTAATGATTTAAGTGGAGGATACAATGAAAACATAAATAGAGCAGTAACTTTTTATGAATTTGATTTAGTTGATCTCAATGCTTTGCAAGGTGTTTTCAAAAGAGAGAACATCGGAATCGTCTACCATTTTGCGGCTTACGCTGCAGAGGGATTGAGTCCTTTTATCAGAAAGTATAACTACCAAAACAACCTCATTGCCTCTGCCAATCTAATCACATGTAGTATTCAGTATGAGGTATCAAGATTTATTTTTGCTAGTTCTATGTCTGTCTACGGTAACAAGTACACGCCTCCCTTTAGTGAGGATATGAGACAGGCCCCAATTGATCCATATGCTATTGCAAAATATGCTGTTGAAATGGATTTGGAGATTGCTCATGAACAACATGGATTAGAATACACCATTGTCCGACCTCATAATTTTTATGGTCGAAATCAAAATATTTGGGATAAATATAGAAATGTTTTAGGTATTTGGATGTTTCAGATACTGAATGACATGCAGCCAACTATTTTTGGAGATGGAGAGCAAGTAAGAGCTTTTAGCTATGTGGATGATTCTGTTATTCCTTTTTGGAATGCATCTCAGCGTGATAATTGTATTGGCGAAATTATTAATTTAGGCGGAATTAAAGAATATTCAATCAACCAAGCATGCGACGTATTAGTTGATGTTACTGGGACCAAATTGAAGCCAATCCACCTAGAAGCGCGTCATGAGACTAAATACGCATGGTCAACATGGGACAAATCAGTTGAATTGCTTGATTTTAAACATGAGATTGATCTTGAAAAAGGCGTCGAGTTAATGTGGGAGTGGGCAAGAAAACAGCCGAATAGGAACAGATTCGAGTGGCCTAAATATGAGTTAGAAAAAGGTATTTATGAGTATTGGAAGAACTAATGTCCAACCATCAGACCATATCCACCTATTGGACGCTTCGATGATGCCGCGGCTCAAGGAACTGGAAGATGAAAACCGGCGACTAAAGAAGATGTACGCCGAAGAGCGGCTCAAAGCTGAGATCATTCAGGAGGCCATGGCAAAAAAGTGGTAAAGCCATCTCAGCGTCGAGAAATGGCTAAGGCCGCTATTGGGAAACATAGGGTCAGCGTAAAACTGGCGTGTCTGGCATTTCAGATCAGCGAAACTTGCTGCCGATATCAGCCTAAACTGAGTAAAGAAAATGCTCTAATCGCAGACTGGTTAATTCGAATAACTCACAATCAACGCAACTGGGGGTTCGGCCTGTGCGATCTCTATCTGCGCAATGTGAAGGGCTTTCGGTGGAACCACAAGCGGGTCTACCGTATTTATCGGGAATTGGAGCTTAACCTTCGTATAAAGCCAGAAAAACGCTTAGTACGGGAAAAACCAAAACCTCT
>CAJQKX010000007.1 GCA_905479025.1 uncultured Paraglaciecola sp. | reverse complement strand
ATAGATCCGTTAAACGGATTTGTCTCTTAAGCAGCAGTGAAAGATTACTTTCCTATTGAAGGCAATCTTCTACCAATTTAAACGCCACATCAATATCAATATTGTCTATAGTCTACCGCTAACTTATTTAGCAACCTGCCGATACCATTGTTCAATGTGCAGCAGGTGACAAAGTTTTTGAAATTTAGAAGACATCGTGGTCTCATTCAGAGCCTCAAACATCCATGCCCCGTCAACCCAGCCGTCGGCGACAAGTCTGCATGTCTTTGCCAAGCTCTCAACATATTGCCGCTCCTCGGCGATGATACCCTGAGTAGCAAGTTCACCAAAATCAGCTTTTTTATAACTATGAAAACTCAGCCAAGCATGTCTGTTCTCTAGCGTTTCTCTCTGCAATCGCCTTGGGTTTCCGGGCACACCGACTATCTCACTTGGAATTGCATAAACATACTCAACGAGGTCTTTGTCCATATAGGGATATACTGGATCCACATTAAACTGACCAAACAGCCGCCTACGAGATAAAGACAAACCCAGTGACCAACTTTGATCGGTCAATAAGTGCAAGCGTCGCAGCTTGGCAGGTGACATAATCGACGGTTCGACACTGTTATTCCTGTCGTCATCCCCTAGCAATGCCTGGCTACGAAACCCCAGTGAGTGCCGTTGACGCTTCTTTTCTGCCACTAGTAATCTTATGAGTGGCTTAACATGCCTGGAAACAAGTGAACGAATTCTTGGATTCCATAACTCTTTAGATAACTGCAGTCCATTAGGCAGCGATGAGAGATAGGGAAGCATTCGATGCGGTTCACAAGCCAGTAGAATATCCAGTGCCACAGGCGTAATTGATGTGCCTATGGCATCCCCAAAGTCTCCGTGGACAAGTTGGACATGCCCACTTGATCCAGCAGCTCGTGAAATACCTAGCTGCAGTTGAACAAAATAGTTAGTCCACGGATGTTCATAGGGTATTGGCCATGCGCTTCTTTTGCTGAACGTCCAGCAATCGTCTGCATTTATCAGTTGGGCATCTAATCCCAGCGATGAGGTAAATAATTCAATTCTCTTGCTCTCATCACATTTAGCACACGCATGGAAAACATTTGAGTAAGTTTTTACGGCGTCACTACCCATAAGCTCGACTAACAAGGAGCAGAGCAGCATGGAATCCAGCCCACCACTCAAAGAGATACTTACGGGTAAACTGTCGCTTAATCTATGTCGCAGCGAGCGTAAGAGAAGGTCCGAAAAATGCTCAAAATAGTCTGTTTTATTAGCATAACGAATAGATTTAGAGTGATCCAGTTGCCAAACCGTGTGCCTATCCTCGCTGTTTCTTCTGAACGTTAAAACATGAGCGGGTGGACAATGACGAATCGAAGCGAACAAGGTTTCTTCGGCATCAATTTTCTCTCCAGCGATCATTCGCGCCAGATTCTTCTCATGGAGTTGTGCGCCTCCCTCCACAGCATCAACCAACACGGAGAGTTCTGACGCAAAAACGAGCGAGTCACCTTTTTTGTAATACGAAAGGCCATAAGCACCCATTGCGTCCCTTATGAGCATCAATGTAGATGAGGTCCTTATCCATATTACCAGAGAAAAATCACCCAATAGAAATTCTATGCCACGCAATCCCCAGCGTTTCCATATGGCGGACAGTAGATCCAAATCAGTAGGTAAAGCATTTTCTTTTTCATTTAGGCGTGAAAGCAATTCACGCCTGTTATAAAGCTTTACTACACCCGTTATAACGGTTCCATCGTCGGTAACTAGAATGCCTGTATTTCGGCTGGTGCTATTTTTTCTTGCTTCATCGATGTACGCAATTCCGACATTGTCCTTTTTGAACAAAGATACAGTATTACAAATAGGGTCGGTACTGGCAGTTGCAATTTTTTCGAGTTTACGTATATTGATTCGCGTCTCATTAAATTCAATTATGCCGCAGATAGCGCTCATTCTTTCCCTACTTTAAAAGCCAATTTTTTGCGAATCATCAACCAATATCCCAGCTAACTGAATTCATCATTTCTATAAATACGTATACCATGCCTGGCGTTTTTTTAAAAATTCAATATTCAGTATGGACATTAGCAATCGGTCTGAGTTTAACGATTATTCTCATGTTTATTTTCTACTCTGGAGATCGGAAAATTCGCCCAGATCAGGACGATACATTTTTACTGAATGAATTAATTCTCGATGATAGCAACCGTTCTTTGAATAGCAACGATATGGAAAACTCCCTGCCGACAGCAGTTGATCAGCTCGCAGAATCGGAAATTTTTCTTGAGAAAAAATTAAACAACAGTGGGCGTCTGCCAAACAAGGAAATTTATCGTAAAAACATTCTGGAAATGGACAGCAGAGAAATCATTCATCAAATGCAATACGAAAAGCGTGTCATTAAAAAGGAACTGGAAAACGTTTTTGAAAGTCTTGAGACAAACTGAGAGGACCACAGGCATTCAGCAACTGATAACACATTTAAGCAAAACATGCAGCAGACCGACATTACAAGACAGCTGAAACAACACAGTAAAGCTCGCCAAAACAATTGGTGCGCTTATTTAGTGAGTGAGTCTGAATCAAACGGAACAGCAGACTTTTACCGTTATGATTTTGCAGGGGGTTCGCTGTATGCCTTAACAGAATTTAATTCGTTAGAACCTTATTTTATTGGGATTCAGAAGGGGCACTTCTCAAGGCCAGAAGTAAGCGAACAACCTATCGCTCACCCCATTACCACCCGGGGTTGGATTGGAGGTTCGGACAGAACGATCACCGCTTATTGGCATAATGGCGCCTGCATGGCGATAGATGTAGAGAAAGCAGGCCTGTTTCAGATCGACATGAAACAAAATTTGATTTCGATACCCTGCTTAAAAAACTCTATTCCAAAAGCGTATTTGGAAGAAATAGTGCTCGGTCCAATATTGGGGCTATTTTTAACCCATCACGACAAATGGCTAGTGCATGCCAGTGCGGCAGAATATCAGGGGAAACTGGCTCTGTTCCTAGGTCGATCTGGAGCGGGGAAATCAACCCTAGCGGAGTGGCTAAATAGTTTAGGCACGGATTGGAAACGCGTAGCGGACGACGTTTGTGTGGTTATGTCCCCGGGAGCAATACCGTACTGTGAGAAATTTTTCCCACAACTAAAGGTAGGCCACCATCAATGGAATCTGGATAGGCATAATGCACGTAACGCAATTTCTGCCATATTTAATATCGATAGAACCGAATCAAAAACCCGTTGCCACATACAAAAAATATCGCGTTCGCGTGGCACTCTAACTCTTGCAAAACATTCCGTTGCGACAACGTTATTCGATAACAAAACACTTACCCAGCATCTAAATTTCTGCTCAAAAGTGGCAAGAAGCGTCAACGTATTCACGCTTACCTATGGAACAGGCTCAGA
>CAJQKX010000006.1 GCA_905479025.1 uncultured Paraglaciecola sp. | reverse complement strand
AACCAAATGTAAACGCTTTTTTAAACACTCTGGAATATGATCTAAATAATAATATTATCGATAATTTTACAACATTTCACGACATATTCAAGAACTGTATTGATAGAACTTGTAAGTTAGAAACCCCTAAATGCTCTAAAAGAACAGCACTGAACAACCCATGGATCACACCAGGCCTTGTGGGCAAAATTGCATATCAGCACGAACTTTACGATAAATGGGTCAAAGTTAGAAAGGTTAAATGTAAATTTGATGAAACTGAAAATAAAGGGGGGACATGTCAATGCCCAACATGTTGCATAAAGCGTGACAAGTATAAAAAATACAGTGACTGCAGGCGGAAGGTCAAAAAAGATCGCCGCAATGTTCAATCTAAGTTCTATGGTGGAAAATTTGCAGAATTGCACGGCAACAGTAAAAAGACATGGGAATTGATTAACCAAATACGAGGTAAACAAAAACGACAAACCAAACCTCTATTTACTATCAATAACGAAAAAATTACTAATCGTAGGGTAATAGCTAATGAGTTTAATAAGTACTTTGTCTCCCTAGCATCCAATCTTAACGAGGCATATAATGAAATCGGCGAACTAGTAATTAATAGCCTCCCCAGTATCTATGACTATCTACCAAGGTCCAACACGACCAGTATTTACATGCATGATTGCACAACCGATGAAGTAAGTAAAATAATATCTGAACTAAAAAATGGCAAGTCGTCTGATATCCCTATACATGTTGTAAAAGCATCATCCAGAATTATTGCCCCCCTGCTATCTGTACTATACAATGAATGCTTGAAGGAGGGAATATTCCCTGACGATTTAAAGATTGGTAGGATCAGTCCCATATACAAGAAAGAAAATGAAGAATTACTTGAAAACTATAGACCAGTCTCCACCTTAGCCGTATTTGGTAAGATATTCGAAAAAATTATATACAGTAGGCTATACAGCTTTTTCCAGTCACAAAATATGATCTATGAAAATCAGTATGGATTCCGTAAAAATCATTCTACAAGTCATGCCCTAAATTTCTCAGTGAATTATATAGAATCATGCCTTGATAAAAAGCAGCACGTGCTCGGAATCTTCATCGATCTAAGCAAAGCATTCGATACCATCTCAGCTGATAAGTTACTGAGTAAGCTAGATAATTACGGAATTCGAGGCAATGCCAACAAACTCATTGCTAGCTATCTCTCTAATAGATATCAATACGTCTCGGTCCTAGGAGAGGAGTCTGACAAGCTCCCAGTTCTCTTTGGAGTACCTCAAGGCTCCTGTCTTGGTCCGTTACTATTTATTATTTATATCAACGACCTATTTAGAACAACTGAACTAGGCAAGTTCATTTTATTTGCTGACGATACAAATATATTTGTCGCAGATGAGTGTAAGATAAAATTATATGAACGAGCGAACCAAATTCTTAAACTGGTACAATTGTACATGAAATGCAATCTCCTGCACATTAACATTAAGAAATGCTGTTACATTCACTTTAAGCCATCGAATAGGAAAAGTGTAGTAGAACATAATGAAGAAGAACATGTACTTACTCTAAATAATGTAGTAATAAAGCAAGTCAAAAAAGTCAAGTTTCTTGGTGTTATTATTGATGATCAGCTTAAATGGGACGCTCATATACGGTCGCTTAATACAAAGCTGAAATGTGAAATTGGGAAAATTTGTAGAATAAGGCACATTATCCCGGAAAAACTCTATAAAGAAATTTATTACACACTATTTGAATCACACTTGCGATTTGGAATATCAGTATGGGGCGGCCTTAGCAACAACAGGCTCGAACCAATATTTATCACTCAGAAGAAATGTGTTAGAATACTCTTTGGTAACCGAGAGGCGTACTTAGAAAAGTTCAGAACTTGTGCTAGAACACGAAGTAGAGACAAGCAAAAGTTAGGTAGCGACTTCTATGAAAAACAGCACACAAAACCTCTATTTAAGAAAAACGGTTTACTAACCGTACATAGCTTGTTCAAACACACATGTTTATTGGAAATGTTTAAAATCAATAAATTAGAATCCCCAGCCCCACTCCTAGATCTATTTCACAGATCACCAAGACGTACTGATCGATTCATCACTCCAACCCCATCCACCTCCTTCATATATCAATCTACTAAAATGTGGAACGATTGTAGAAACACTGCTAGCAAGATCAACTTCTCCACATCAACAAACCTAGTAAAATCCACACTTAGAAGTGAGTTACTCAGCATTCAGTCCAGGTACGATGAAATAGATTGGTGTGAACTGAACTTTGATTCCAAAGAACTGAAATTCTAATGAAATTATTTAGCAGTCGATGTTAAAATATCGTTTACTCAATGAAGATATGCTGAGCGCGAAAGCCGAATGAAATGTTAGTACAGAAAGTATCAATTATGCGCGGTCACCCAGCGCATTTTGCGCGCCGTGCCGCTCTTTTATACATATTTTTGCTGTTATGTAGGTTATTGTACTCGCACAGTATAGGGCATGCCTCAAGATCATATTAGTCATGTAGGGACCATTACGTTTTCAACAATTCATTATGTGTCAATTTCAGCAGTGGTGTCCCCTCTTCGCCCGGCCTCCGTCCGGTTAGTGTGTTTGTCGCCTGTCTGGACTTTTGTAGTCATCTAATTTGTAATTTGTAATTTTTTTTAAAATGTTGAATGAACTGTATTTTGCTGTCCATTTGGACAGGGCGCCCGCCCACTGGCACCAAAGAGTGACCACAGAATTGAATAATATTGTTACGCTCAGTAAAAACGGGTGCTAATAATTATTAAACTTTCTTATAATTTCAATTAAATATGAAGATATTTAACCGTCGCGGCCATGGGCGTTTGGCCTGGATCTGGCTGTACCCCTATGGCCGCG
>CAJQKX010000005.1 GCA_905479025.1 uncultured Paraglaciecola sp. | reverse complement strand
CCCAGATTTTTGATTCGACATGTGTTTTTCACTTAAAATAACTGACCCTTTATTGGAACACCCATAGTAACAGTGGTATGGGTATATACAACCAACTGAGTATTTCACTTTGTAAGGTGAGCCAATTTTACCTTTTGATCTGCTAGGGTCGAGGTTAAAAGTTCTGACCTCCTTCTTGCATGGTTATGGGGGGGTTATTAGAACTACATCGATGATACGATTGCTTATTATTTGTACGTTTGTGTGTCGGGTTATTTTACATATCCGAAAAATTTAATTTTGTTTTTTTATAACCCATTGTAATTGTTGAATATAATAATTTTGGCCTGCTTTGTGCTGTACCATTGTTTAGTACACGATGAATCATCAACTTAGTAACTACCTTCCAATGAAGGTATTAAGAGGAATATTAAAATGAAAAATAAATTTTTGAAAATGGCTTTTGCTGGATTAGTTTTGACGGCTAGTGGTTTTGCAAATGCCTCACTTATGACATTTGAAATGTCAATTGTGGCTGACAATGACTTTGCAGTGTTTAGTGGGAACGCTACAAATATTAACAACATTTTGTATCAAAACAACGTAGGTTGGAAAACTCAAATTGGAAATTTATCTTCTCTCAGCTTTACTCTTGCTGCGGGTGATGACAAATTCTATGTTTTGGGTATGGGAGGAGGGGGACAAGAAGAAAACATTAGCGGTTTGATTAATGGTGTGAATATGACATCCGTATCAGTTGCAATGAGCTCTAACCTTAGTTCCTACCTTACTGGTTACAATAACTTTGATGTAGAAGCAGCAACATACAGCGCTAGTCTAGCGGATGTACAAAATGCGTTCTCAAATGTATCTTCTTGGTCTGATGCAGCCTCAAACTTAAATAGTACTCAAACAGTAATTGAAAAAGCTGGTTACGGTTCTGGATTCGCATTTTCTACAGGCAATGCACACTTGTTTAGTTTCGATGCGGAAGATGCAGGTGTAAAGGTTCCTGAGCCATCAACCCTTGCCATCTTCGCATTAGGCCTAATGGGTTTAGCATCACGTAGATTTAAGAAAAAATCTTAATTTAGTTAAAAACTATTCTAGAAGCATCTGCCAATCGGTAGGTGCTTTTTTTTGTGCGCCAATCGATGGGGGCAGTGACGTTGATTGACCAAATTTTGTACTGCGGGCATGCTTTTTTGTCTTGTAACACTCTTACGGGCAAACATTAACGGCTAGGGGCAATCTTTATTGTCGCTACACCTCTAAGTAACCTCAGCTCTGGTTGAATAGCAAAACAGGCATTAATTACCTAAGTTAAGGTCGGTTTAGAATAATGTTCACAATAACTAATCGAAGACGTGCGTGGCTTTGAAAGCTAATGTTTGTATCATAAAAACGTTTCCATAAAGGGCGCAGTAACCAAAGTAACAAAAATACCATAGACGGTAAGTGTTTCTTTTTTCGCCATAGAAACGTGAATTGGCCTCTTAAAAATTCAGCGCCAAAAAATCGGTTAGCAAGCTCGATTGACTCACGTTTATTAACCGCCTGTAATTCTGATAAGGCAATGCCACCTAAAATTTTGCGTCTGCGGCCATCAATCACCCATTGCTGAGCTATTTTTTGAGCTTGGGCTTGCAGTTGATCTTTTGGTACGACCCATTGTACTAAACCCGCAGTGAGGGCTTCTTGTGCGTTGGGCCTCCAGCCTTCCTTTTTTAACATACGCTGTGCATTCTTTTCTCCCATCAGTGTTGCAAACTGAACACTAGAACACCCTTCTGGTGTAATCCCCAGTGCGGCGAAAGGGGTTGAAAATGTTGATGTGTTAGCCGCAATAATAGCGTCGCATAACGTGGCTGAAGTCACGCTGGCACCAATAGCAGGGCCATTGACTGCGACCAAAATAGGTTTGGGGAATGTTAGATACTTATCAAATAAGCTTTGGTTATGTTCAACAATCAATTGATGCAGTTTTTTAGGTGCCATTAGTTTTAAAGTGCCACCCAGATTGACACCTGCTGAATAATAATCCCCCGTTCCGGAGAAAATCACGGCTTTAGTGGCTTCATCTTTAGCTGCGTTTCAAACGCTGTCGCAAAGGCCTCCATCATTTCGGTTGTCCAGCCATTTAATTTCTTTGGCTTGTTCATCATGATAGTCAGTACGCCAGCTTTCAACGAGCTTTGTATATAAGTAGAAGAATTTTTACTAAGGTTTAGGTAATTCAAAAAAGGCACTCTAGTCATTCTGGTCTGGTGATTATTACCGAGTTTTAAAGGGATAACTAGCGCCGTATGTAACTCGGTGCAGGTTTTACTCAAAGAGAGTATTCAGTGAGCTCGAGAATATTTATTATCTAGCGTATCCTAGTAATAACTTAATGCATGAACGTTTAGTATGATTGTAGTAAAAAATATCCCCCCTACAGAAGTGACATGTTCCAACTGCAAGGCATGTTGTTGTAGTTTAGAAGTGATGCTCATCTCAGATACGGGTGTGCCTAGTCAACATATTCATGTTGATGAACATGGGAGTGAAACTATGCTGCGCTTAGACGATGGTTGGTGTTCCGCTTTAGACCGAGATACATTAATGTGTTCTATCTATGAGAATCGCCCATGGATTTGTCGAGAGTTTGAGATGGGTTCTTATGAATGTATCAATGAACGATTGGAGAAAATGTAGGTTTTTGTTCAAGGTAAACGGTACCAACTTTTAGCATTACTAAAAGTGATTTTTTCAAAACATTGAGCACTTATTTCAGGTAATACTGCGTAAGTATTCCATATGTCGGCGTAGGACATTGATAATAAACACAGTGGAAAGTTACTGGCTAACATCACTCTTGTATCGCCCAATGTTACTATACAGTCTTGTATTACATTCGCGGCATGCTCTGGTTGCCAGGCTCTATTCGACATTTCCCAGCCTGATAATTTAATCGCGACATTTTCACATTGACTCAGTTTTTGTAGGTTGAGCTTCCATTTTCCTTGGCTGTACACATCGTTTTTAGTGGGGGGAGCCCCTCCATGATTAATGATGATACGCACTGACTTATGTTTGGTTGCTAATTTAAATAATTGTTCGATAGCGGGTGCATCTGCCAGTGATAACTGCGCGTCAAAACTGAATTCATATTGTGATAACAAAGCAAAATGTTGATCTATTAATTCAGACGTCAGAATTTGTTCAGCCTGTTCATCGAGAATATACCGAATACCTACCACTGATTTTCGTTGTTTTAACAACTTGATATGTTCAGCAAAAGTTGTGGCGGTGATATCGGCAAAGGCCACAGATGAAAAAGGGATGGAGCAATGCTGTTGTAACCAGTCTATTTCTCGCCAAGGCAGGTGATTGTCAAAGCCTGCTTCGATGTGCACAAATCCAGCCAGTTGCTGAGGTGGATACATCCATACATCTGCTTCCACAAAACTTTTGTTTATAATTTGCTTGTCTGGCCAAAAAGGTGGATTTTGAGGTTTTAGCCAAGCGTAATCGCCTTTTTGCAGATTAAATAAGTGCAGATGGGGATCGATAATTTTGTGGTGTGAGTCAGTCATGGTGTTGGATGCGCTATTGCGCCGTATAACCGCCGTCGATGACTTGCAAACTGCCAGTGATAAATCGTGCATCATCAGTGGCTAAAAAATAGGTCAAAGCGGCTACTTCGCTAGTTTTTCCGAGTCGTCCTATGGGTTGCAGCGCCGCTTCTTCAGCATGTACTTGCTCAATATTGGCACCAGACTGAGTGACATAGTTATTGATAGCTTTGTGATAAAGAGGGGTTTCTATGGTGCCGGGGCAGATAGCGTTGGCTCTTATTTGATATTTAGCGTAATCCAAAGCCGTCGTTTTGGCCATTGAGGCCAATGCGGCTTTGCTCATGTTGTACACAAATGAGTTATGTTTAGCAATCAGTGCTTGGTCAGACGCCATATATAAAATTACGCCGCTTTGTTGTGATTTCATCTGCGGCAACACAGCTTTAGTCGCTGCTATAGCGCCTTTTACATTTAAGCCAAATACTTGTTCAAAATCCTTTTCATCTGTGTCTTCTATGGTTCCAGAAAAATGTATGCCTGCGTTTGAAACAAGGCAGTCAACTCTGCCATATTGCTTAATAGCGTCTTGAATACACTCGCTAACCTGAGACGATACTGACACATCACATTTACGCCAGTTTATTGCTTTTGATTGTGCTGGATTGGCTTGAATATCAAGGTTTATCACGGCGTAACCTTCAGCGCTAAACTTTTCGCACACGGCATCACCTATGCCAAAGCTTCCTCCGGTGACAATACAAACGGGCCTATTTAATGCGGGTGGTGTTATCGGGTAAGACATATAAACTTAATGTAAACTAAAAACATCCTATAAGAGTAATGCAACAAGGCTGGCTGACCAAGTATAAATACGTATTTTGTGCAATACAGTTGCTTGGGGCTATTGTAGAATATTGACCAAATTATTTTGTATTGTTAGGGCTGTTGAACTTTCCTATATCACCTTATCTTAAAGCGAGACGTTTTGTCCTTTTATCACTCTTTTTTTAGAACCTTGTTTTTACTCTCCCTATTATTATTGGCTTTGTTTGAGGTGCACGCAGCAGAAGTGGATATAAAAGGAATTGATGATGATCGGGTGTTAAAAAATGTCAGGGCGCATATTGAAAGCCTAGACATTCCCAATGCCAGTTATCAATTTGGGCAATACCTTGAAAACTTGCAGTTAAAAGTGGCAGCCGCCACACAGGTGTTTGGCTATTATCATGCAATTACTGTGGTGACTCCCCCAAGTGCGGCTTCAAGTGGTGTAACAAAAAATAAAAATTGGCGCTTACACGTTGAGTTAGGCCCCTTGACACTTGTCAGGCAAC
>CAJQKX010000004.1 GCA_905479025.1 uncultured Paraglaciecola sp. | reverse complement strand
AATAAAGAAGCTGATGCACAATTTGAAGAACTTGTCCAAGCTCGTAACCAAGCTGATGGCATGATCCACAGTACGCGTAATCAGGTTGAAGAAGCTGGCGATGCGTTGAGTGAAGAAGATAAAACTGAAATTGAAACCGCTGTAGTTGCGCTTGAAGAAGCAGTCAAAGAAGGTGACAAAGAAGCGATTGAAACAAAAACTCAAGAACTTATTCAAGCTTCGGCCAAGTTGATGGAAGTGGCGCAAGCCAAGGCTGCTGCTGAAGGCGCGGCTCAATCTGGTGAGCCAACTGATGCAGGCGCACAGCCACAAGATGATGATGTGGTTGATGCTGAATTTGAAGAAGTCAAAGAAGACGACAAAAAGTAAGTTTTGTCAGATAAATTGTCTGTTGAGGTGACTCAATAGTTTAACTCGGCGCAGCAGGTTATACTGACTGCGCCTTGTTTTTATTAAGAATTTACAAAAAATAACGATGTTCGTTATTTAAAATAAGTAACTAAAGACCCCAGGGTAACAGATCGAGATGTCGAAGCGAGATTATTATGAAGTGTTGGGTGTGGACAAAAGTGCCACCGAACGCGAGATAAAAAAGGCTTATAAGCGCCTAGCGATGAAATACCACCCAGATAGAACTCAGGGTGATAAAGCTATGGAAGAAAAATTTAAAGAAGTGCAAGAAGCACACGAAATGCTAACCGACTCGCAAAAACGCGCGGCTTATGATCAATATGGTCATGCCGGTGTTGATCCTAATCGCGGCGGTGGCGGTCAAGGCGGAGACTTTGGCGATATCTTTGGTGATGTATTTGGCGATATCTTTGGTGGTGGACGTGGAGGCGGAGGTCGTCAATCTCGTGCTCGTCAGGGTTCTGACCTGCGTTATAATTTAGAGTTATCTCTTGAAGAAGCGGTAAAAGGAAAAAGCGTCGAAATTCGTGTGCCAACACTCGCTGGTTGTGAAAGTTGTGACGGTTCTGGTGCGAAAAAAGGCTCTAACCCAACTACTTGCCCTACGTGTCATGGTCAAGGCCAAGTGCAAATGCGCCAAGGTTTCTTTGCAGTTCAGCAAACCTGTCCGACTTGTTCTGGTAGAGGTAAAATTATCTCTGACCCTTGTAAACCTTGTCATGGCCAAGGGCGCGTCGAAAAAACAAAAACCTTATCGGTTAAAGTACCAGCCGGCGTTGATACAGGCGATAGAATTCGGTTAACGGGTGAAGGTGAAGCCGGTGAAATGGGCGCGCCAGCTGGTGATTTGTATGTACAAGTACATGTTCGTGATCACAAAATATTTACTCGTGAAGGTAACAACCTTTACTGTGAAGTACCCTTAAGTTTCACTCGTGCTGCGTTAGGCGGTGAGATTGAAGTTCCTACATTAGAAGGTAAGGTTAAACTTAAAATTACTGCTGAGACTCAAACGGGCAAGATGTTCCGCTTGCGTAATAAAGGTGTTAAGTCAGTTCGCAGTGGCAGTGTAGGAGACCTAATTTGTAAAGTGGTCATCGAAACACCCGTTAATTTAAGTGCCAGTCAAAAAGAACTCCTAAACCAATTGGAAAACTCTATGGGAACGGGAAAAGATACTGCTAAGAACCGTCCCAAAGAAAGTGGTTTTTTTGATGGTGTAAAAAAGTTTTTTGATGATTTAACCCATTAATCGATAGACGATTCTAATGTGTGAAGGCCGCTTAAAAGCGGTCTTTTTATGTATGATGCTTGGTATGGGTTGTTTAAATTATTCCACTAATTTATAAAGCTACTCTCATTTATCATCGCTTTAGATTAACCTTCAGAATGGTCAAGGTGTAAATGGGCAATAGTGGCATTACCTAGGTAGGGGCTTACCATTGAATTTCCAAATGCATGTATATAGCCAGCGTTGGTGAATTTAACGAAATTGAATAACCAAGAGGTTTGGTGTTCTTTTCACTTAACCGGCAATGGGTATAATCTTACATTCCCAGTTTAAATGAACAGGATTGAAACCAATTCTTAAATCAGAGTTTTCCAATATTTATGATATTTCAAAAAGCTTAATATCGCAGTTTTTACCTGTCGATTAGATTATATTGTCTATAAGGCTGTGATCAAATAAGCTGTTTCAATCGTATCATTCACGTGAAATTTGTATGGTCGTGGCATTGCAACAATAACAAGAATATATTATGAAACAGCTAATCGGCGTTTGTAGCGTCTTATTTATTATTATATCGCTATCATCTTATGGTTTCTTTGACGATTCAGAGCCTGAAATTGTTCGCCTTACAGAACACACCATAAACACCTCATCTGGGATCACCCAAGGCCAATCTTATGCCATTTCTGGGTCAGTAGTCAGTTGGTTTGATATTCCCTATGCACAGCCCCCTTTGGGCGACCTGCGCTGGCGGGCGCCGCGGCCTTTGAGTACACCTCAGAATATCATCGTCGACAAGCCTATTACATCTTGTGTTCAAAAAGCTTCTAATTATGGGGGGATTGCTGGTGATGGGATTGTGGGTAATGAAGATTGTTTGTATCTTGATATTCGTGCTCCGAAAGATTTTATAGATAAAAATTACCCGGTGATGGTTTGGATCCATGGGGGAGGCAATATCACTGGCCACAAGGATTACTACAATTATAGCAATTTAGTGGCTGAAAAAAATGTCATCGTGGTGGCGATCAACTACCGCCTTGGAGCTCTTGGTTGGTTTACTCATCCAGCTATTCAGGGCTTGCAAAATGGGCTCGATAAAAGCTCAAACTTTGGCAGCTTAGATATTATTGAGGCCTTAAAGTGGGTGCAAAGTAATATTACTGCGTTTGGCGGCAACCCGGATAATGTCACCATCTTTGGTGAATCTGCTGGCGCCCATAACGTTTACACCATGCTTGCAACGCCCTTGTCTAAGGGCTTGTTTCACAAAGCCATTGCACAGTCCGGTTACACAATAAGCAACAGCTTAGAGAATGCCTATGATCATCAGGATGAAAATGCCTATGTCACTCAGGGTTCATGGCGTGTGGTTGAAGAGCTGCTAGCCTCACAAGAGGTTCAGAGTCAGACGTTAAAAACGCCAGAGCAACTTCACACCATCCTTAAAAGTGTCAGTGCAGCCTCTTTAATAACACTATATTCTGATAAACCCGGTGTTATTAATTATCAACCACTAACGACTAATGACGGTATTGTTATTCCCAAAGAGGGCTTGGCAAGCGCTTTAGGTAATCCCCTTTATGCAAAACAAGTCCCTATCATATCCGGAGCGAACAAAGACGAGGTCACCCTTTGGTTGGGGTTGCATCGCTATTTTATGAGTACTCGCTATCTATTTACTAAGTGGTTGC
>CAJQKX010000003.1 GCA_905479025.1 uncultured Paraglaciecola sp. | reverse complement strand
ATAATACGGTTGAAGAAGAGATTATTTCCGTTTATGTACAAGCAGTTATGGATTATGAAATTGCTGACATGCCTTTAAACATTGTTGCTGGCTTGCGTTATGAGCAAACTGATGTGACTTCTTCGTCAATTCAGTTTTTGCCTACCCAAATAATTTGGGAAGCGGATAACGACTTTTTACCTGTGTTAGGAGCGTCTGTAGAGACTATCTCAGACAAAAATGATTACTCTAACTTTTTGCCTAGTCTTGATTTGACCCTTGATGTGAATGATGATCTTAAGGCTCGTGCCTCTTTTAGTAAAACATTGGCGCGACCTTCTTATGAACAATTATTCCAGTCGACTTCAATCTCACCTCCTCCACGTATAACAGCATTGGGCGGTGTAGCAACAGGTTCATCAGGTAATGCACAATTAGATCCACTTGAGTCTACTAACATCGACTTATCTGCAGAGTACTATTACAGCGACTCAAGCATGGTATCAATCGGTTATTATAGAAAAGATGTTGAAAACTTTGTGGGTATCGCGCAATCTGAAAAATCATTGTTTGGGTTGTTAGATGCTACTTCTGGCGCCGCTGGAACAACCTCAGGTGATGCAATAGCAGCATTGAATGCTGGTGGTTATGATATTACCGAAGTGAATCTGTTTACCATGTCAGCCGTTTTGCAAAATCCAGCGGACTTTCCTAATGGCGCAGCAGATTTTCAAGATCCTGTTGTTAATCCAAACTTTGAAGGTGAAGTATTTGCAGCTTATGATGTTTTTGCACAAGCTGGGGATCCATTATTACAATTTCAGGTAACGGGTCCTGTTAACGACAAAAGTGCTGTGATAGATGGTTTTGAGTTTGCATGGCAACATTTCTTTGGTGAAACTGGTTTTGGTTATCAAGTAAATTACACCACTGTTAATGGTGATATTGGCTTTGATAATGGTGGTGCTATCAGTGTTGACCAATTTGCTTTAGAAGGGTTAAGTGATACAGCTAACGCAGTATTAATCTACGAAAAAGAAGGATTTTCCGCTCGTATTGCATATAACTGGCGAGATGAATTTTTAAGTACGACTAACCGTGGTAAAGGCCCGCGTAACCCAGTATATGTGTCTGAAACTGAGCAAGTTGATATTAACGTTGGCTATCAAGTGAACGAGGATTTATCTGTAAGTTTAGATATTATTAACTTGTTGGAAGAAGGTCAGCGTAAGTTTGGTCGTAGTAAGAACAATATTTTCTTTGTTCAAGAAGCGGACAGACGCATGGTATTAAGTGCAAGTTACAGCTTCTAACACTTAAGACTGCCCCCCAGTCGGTTTCTTTGACTGGGGTGTGCGTAATTAAAATTAAAAAATTACATTATCAAAGAGTGAAACACCTAGTGTTTCACTCTTATTCGTTGCGTCGGTATTTCTGGCAATGCTAGTATAAATAAAGCGTAATTCGATAAAAACAACCAGTAAAGTGAAACATGCTATGAGTAAGGCAACGGTCTTAAACAATGTCGATCATAAAAGTTTAAAGGTTGATACTCGACCTGAATCAAATGATAACAACCAAGTAAACCGTTCATTGGTGCACGCTACGGAAATAAGCGAACTGCACAAAGAATTTCCTTTGGTATTTTACAAACACCCAGGCACTGAACAGTTACAATTACATGCCATCCTCGGTCTTGAAAAAGACGAAAATCTATTTATTAGCCAAAGCGGCTGGAACACTCGCTTTGTACCTGCACTATTGGCCAGAGGCCCTTTTAGTTTGGGTTATAAAAAAGTACTAGAAGAAGGTGAGTCACCAAAAGATCCGGTTATCTGCATCGACACCGACGATCCCAGAGTCAATACTGAACAAGGTGAAGATATTTTTCTGCAATTTGGTGGGGAAGCGCCTTACCTCGAATATGTCAAAAAAGCATTGCAAACCATTGATAGCGGAATACAGTTTGATAAAACGCTGTTTACTCTGGTTGAGTCAATGGACCTATTGGAACCCGTGTCGATTCAAATCAAACTCAGTAATGTAGAAGAAATAAATTTTAGCGATTATTATACAATTAACCAACAGAAATTGACTACATTGGCTGGCGAAAGTCTGAGCAAACTCAATCAATATGGGGTGCTGAGTTTGTTGTATTTTGTGCTCTCTTCAATGGGTAATTTCCAACAGCTAATCGCACTCAAAAATGCAAAGTCGGCAATGTTTTAACGCTCTTCGAAATAAGGCACAGCCTGCGTGATAAAAAAACAAAATAAAGTAAAAGTACTGGAAGGCATAACGCCAGATTGCATTCCCTTTGATGAGCTGTTTGCACAGGAACAACCTGTCATTTTAAAAGGGCTGGTTAAGGATTGGCCTTTGGTCAAAGCGGGGCAACAATCACCTGACAAAGTAATGGAACAATTAGAACAGCATGACAGTCAACGTCCGATGCTAGTTTACAAAGGGCCACCTGAAATAAAAGCACGCTTTGGTTATGACAAATCTTGTACGGGCTTTAACTATTCCAGTGAGCGAACTACCATTGTTGAGGTGTTTAATGCCATTCGCAGTCAATTGACGCAGCAACAGCATGATTACTTCTATATCAATTCACTTAAGTTAAACGAAGGTTTTCCTGCGTTAAGTGAGAGCCATAACCTGACTTTTGAGCATCCCGAATTCACGCAGAATCAGCCAGTTGCCAAAATCTGGTTAGGCACAGAATCTGTTGCTGCGGCCCATTTTGATCAGCCCAAAAATATCGCTTGTTGCGTGGTGGGCAGACGACGTTTTACCTTGTTTGCTCCAGAGCAAGTGCACAATTTATATCCTGGGCCATTAACCCCAACACCTGGTGGGCAAGTGGTCACACTGACAGATCTAAGCAAACCAGACTTCACACGTTTTCCACGTTTAAAACAGGCCCTAGAAAATGCCTATGTTGTCGATCTTGAACCAGGGGACAGCTTATATTACCCGAGTATGTGGTGGCATGAAGTCGAGGCTTTTGATCGCTTCAATGCGATGATTAATTTTTGGTGGATGACGGTTCCACCTTACTTGGGTAATCCAATGGATGCGTTAATGCATGCCATGCTCAGTGTAAGAGACCGCCCGTCAAGTGAAACGGCAGCATGGAAAGCGTTATTTGACTACTACATTTTTGCCGACCCTGATCAGGTCCGAGACCATTTGCCGCCACAGAGCCATGGGGCATTGGCAACCATGGACCATAATTTAAGTAGGCGTTTGCGCGCAATGTTGCGTAACAATTTAAACCGCTGAAGATAAGAGACAAAATATAAACATGAATGCAAAAACTAAAGTCGTAGTAGCAGGGGGCGGAACAGCGGGCTGGTTAACGGCATTTAGCCTGGTCACTCGTCTCGGTAAGCTATTGGACATCACCCTGGTCGAGTCTGACCAAATTGGCACAGTGGGAGTGGGAGAAGCCACCATTCCTACCATGCGCACATTTCATGGCTTAATCGGTATTGATGAAAAGGAGTTTATGGCTGCCACCCAGGCCACCTTTAAATTGGGGATACAGTTTGATAACTGGGGCCAACAGGGTGACAGTTTTTTCCACTCTTTCGGTGAAATCGGTCAACGTTCCTGGATGGCTGAATTTCATGAATTCTGGATGGAAGCTAAAGCCCAGGGTTTTGGCGGTAGCTTGGATGAATATTGTCTCGAATTAAAAGCCGCCAAAGCCAATAAATTTTCCACCATGGTTGGTAAGAAACCGGTTAACTTTGCTTATCATATGAATGCTACAGCTTACGCTGCCTATTTACGGCAGAAAAGTGAAAAAGCCGGTGTCAAACGTATAGAAGGTCGTATCAAGCAAGTACAAAACGATGAAGCAGGTAATATTTCATCGCTCCTATTGGAGGATGGCGAACCAGTATTAGGCGATGTGTTTATTGACTGCACTGGCTTTCGAGGATTACTCATTGGCGATAATTTGGATGTGGGGTATGAAGACTGGAGTCATTGGCTGGCCGCCGATAGTGCCATTGCGGTGCAAACGCAGGCAGTAGAAGCTCCTCGTCCTTATACTCGAGCCATCGCTCATTCAGCAGGGTGGCAATGGCGTATTCCTCTGCAAAATCGAGTGGGTAATGGCATTGTGTATGCCAGTCAGTTTCTGTCTGATGATAAAGCCCAGGACACTTTATTAGCCAATCTTACCGGTCAAACAATCACAGAGCCACGGCAACTTCGTTTTAAAACAGGTAGGCGTAAAAAAGCGTGGCATAAAAACTGTATTGCCATTGGACTGTCTAGCGGGTTTTTAGAGCCATTAGAATCAACCAGTATTCATCTGGTCACCACTGCAATACTTCGACTCATGAAGTTATTTCCTTTTGGTGGCAATACAACCATGCTGGCAGAACAGTTTAATCGTGAGGCTCAGTTAGAACTTGAGACAGTTCGTGATTTTGTTATTTTGCATTATCACCAGACTCAACGTAATGACAGTAAGTTTTGGGATCATTATCGCACTATGGCAGTGCCTGACTCTCTTGTGCATCGCATGGCAATGTTTCGTGAAAATGGTTATGCATGGCCTGATGATGTGGGTTTGTTCCGAGTAGATTCATGGGTACAAGTCATGATGGGGCAGGGGCTGATGCCCAAGCAGCACCATGATGCAGGCCGTGTTTTGCCAGCAGATGGATTGAAGCAACAAATGATGACCCTAAGAAATATGATCGATAACGCTGTTTCGCAAATGCCGGCGCATGGAGATTTTATTCAACGCTATTGCCCTGCTCAGGATAGGTAAAATATGAAAACGAGGGTAGTGATTGTTGGTGGTGGCACGGCTGGTTGGTTAACCGCCGGTATTATTGCTGCAAAACATTGCGCAGGAAAAATCACTGAAAACACCTTAACCCAAGAAACTGAAGTGATTCTGGTCGAGTCACCTGACGTTAAAAATTTGGGGGTAGGTGAAGGAACTTGGCCTACGATGCGCGATACCTTGCGCCAAATAGGTATATCTGAACGCACCTTTCTGTCTTGTTGCGATGCTAGTTTTAAGCAGGCGTCCAAATTTGTTGATTGGTCGGACGGTGAAAATGAACATTACTACCATCCGTTCACAGCACCAGTTGGTTATGGTGCAGTGAATATAGCTGAGCATTGGTCAGCGACAGCTAAAGACATTGATTTTGAAAGCTGGGTGTGTGCGCAGGGCACTATTTGCAAACAAAATTTAGCACCTAAAACCCCACAAATGCCTGAATATGCTTTTGCTTTGAACTATGGCTACCACCTGAATGCGGGGAAATTTGTAAAAATGCTGCACCAGCATTGTGTTGACAAGCTTGGCGTACAATACATTCAAGGGCATGTAGAGCATGTACTCCCGGCAGAGAATGGTGATATTGCATCGATTGTATTAGTCGGTGGTGAACATATTGAGGGTGATTTATTCATAGATTGCAGTGGTTTTGCTGCCATATTGATTGGTCAACATTATGAGATCCCATTTATATCGAAACAGCATATTTTGTTTAATGATACTGCACTGGCGTTGCAGGTAGATCACGCTTCAGATGAGGTGCCTATAGCGTCGTGTACAGTGGCAAGCGCGCAAAAAAGTGGCTGGGTTTGGGACATTTCTCTGCAAAATAGACGGGGTATTGGTCATGTGTTTTCCAGTGACTTTACCGATGATAAGCAAGCAGAACAGGCGTTACTTAAATACGTGCATAATGATCCCTTTCTTGCCAAACAGAAATTAAGCCCTCGGAAAATCAAATTTACCCCAGGCCATAGAGAAACTTTCTGGCATAAAAACTGTGTGGCGATTGGTGTTTCGGCGGGATTTGTAGAGCCCTTAGAAGCCACCGCCTTGGTGTTGATTGAAAAGTCAGCTGAGTGGATCAGTCAACAGCTTCCTCGTGAGCGAGGTGCTATGACGGTGCTGGCAAAAAGATTTAATCTGCTTACCTTTCAGCGATGGCAAGAAATAATCGACTTTTTGAAGTTGCATTATGTACTCACAAGCCGCCAAGATAGTGAATATTGGCGAGCCCATCAACAATTAGACTCTATTCCTGAAAGTCTGCAAGACGCGTTGTCTTTATGGCGAACTCAAGCGCCGGGTCTGTATGAATCGAACCAGCGTTTGGAATTATTTTCGTCTGCCAGTAAGCAATACGTGCTTTATGGAATGGACTTTCACACCGCTAGGGAACAATGTAATTTGGGGGGGCAAGAAGCGTCAATGGTAAAACGATTGCGTAATGAAACCCTGCATACCACCGAAAAATTGCTCAGTGCATTACCTTCAAATCGACAATTCTTAAGTGGTTTAAAGAAAGTATAAGGCAAACATAATTAAGGTATTTTTATGGATATGAGTTTGTTTTTTGTGGCGGGAGCGGGAATAGCCTTATTACTGTTTCTTGTTATCACCCTTCGAGTACCCGCTTTTTTAGCCTTGTTGATCACCAGCTTGTTGGTTGGGCTTGGTTCTGGACTGGAACCGGAACATGTTCTCAACTCCATTAAAAATGGTATGGGTGGTACGTTGGGGTTTGTGGCCATTGTGGTAGGGCTGGGGGCTATTCTCGGTCAGATACTAGAAAGCTCTGGCGGAATTGAACGCATTGCTGGCAGCTTAGTGCGTTCTTTTGGCCCTGAAAAAGTGCAATGGAGTTTAGGTATCACAGGCTTTATTGTCGCGATACCGGTTTTTTTTGATGTGGCATTTATCATACTGGCACCCTTGTTATACGGGCTGGCAAATCGTTCTGGGCGCTCACTTTTATACTACGCCATTCCGTTGTTAGCAGGGTTGGCTATCACCCATAGTTTTATCCCGCCAACACCAGGACCTATTGCCGTGGCTGAATTGATTAATGCCGACTTGGGCTGGGTTATTTTGTTTGGCGCATTAACAGGGATCCCTGCCATGATTATCGCAGGCCCATTGTTTGGCAAATTCATTGCAAAAAGAATATTTATCGCTGTTCAGGATGCACATAATACCCAAGACAAGCCTTCTGATGTGTCTTCCCCAAGTTTTGCCTGGGTGGCTTCCATTATCTTATTACCGCTACTGCTCATAATGTTAGCGACTACCGCGCCTTTTGTACTGCCTCAAGATAGTCACTTATTAGCCACACTTAAATTTTTAGGACATCCATTCGTAGCCTTAACGATTGCCACTATATTGGCAATGTTAATTGCCCACACAAAATGTGATTTAAGTCGACACTCACTGCTTAATATTGCTAATAAAGGGTTAGAGCCGGCTGGTGTCGTTATTCTGATTACTGGGGCTGGTGGGGCATTTAAACAGGTATTGATTGATTCTGGAGTAGGTCAAATGTTGGCTTCGGTGTTTATTGAAGCACAATTTTCAGTGCTTATTTTAGGGTTCTTAATTGCCGCTATAACCCGTATTGCGCAAGGTTCAGCAACGGTAGCCATGATCACGGGAGCCGGTCTCATCGCACCGGTTTTAGAGTTGCAACCTTTGTCTGCTGCGATGTTAGGTTTATTAGTGATTGCCATTTCATCAGGTGCAACCATTCTTTCACATGTCAATGATTCGGGTTTTTGGCTGGTAAG
>CAJQKX010000002.1 GCA_905479025.1 uncultured Paraglaciecola sp. | reverse complement strand
CATACTTTTGCGCTTCGCAAGGTCGATGTTATCTCTTGGGTTGGGCACTACACCACTAATGATTAGGGCTTGATCAGGACTTGTTCCCCAAGTAACCATTGGCTCAATACTATTGGCATCTATCGTCACTTCTCTGTCAAACCTAGCATCGGCATCGGTATATAATTGCTTCCATTGCTCTACAGCGCGATCCCACAGTTCGCCTTTGGGCACTCTTGGTTTAGGTTTAAGGTATGCATAAACAACCTCATCAGGGGCCATAAATGCACCTCGAGCACCCGCTTCTACTGCCATATTACAAATAGTCATCCGTGCCTCAACACTCATGCTTTCAATAGTAGAACCACAAAACTCTATCGCGTAACCTGTAGCACCTGATGCACCTATATCACGGATCATTTCCATGACGACATCTTTTGAAGTAATGCCTAATCCCAACGTGCCATTAACTGTGACTCGCATGGTTTTCAATTTTTTATAGATAAGTGTTTGTGTGGCTAATAGGTGTTCAATTTCAGAGGTACCGATACCAAATCCAAAAGCACCTAACGCCCCATATGTTGTGGTATGACTATCGCCAGCAGCCACTGTCATACCGGGTAGAATAAAACCTTGCTCCGGTGCCACAACATGTTCAATACCTTGACGACTATCAAGAATATCGAACAATTCAATGCCAAATTTTTCGCAATTTTTTGCAAAATAATTAACCTGCAGAGCGCCCCCCTCTTGTGGACCAACAGACACTCGTTGAGGCTCAGTAGAGTTAACATGATCTACTACCGCTAAAGAGGTATTTGCTCTCCATAAATCTCGATTAGCATCACGCAAACCACTGAAAGCCTGCGGACTTGTATACTCATTTAATACTTGGCGATCGATATATAAAAGAACATGACCTTTATCATCCAGTTGACATACAGTGTGTGAACCAATAAGTTTCTCATATAGAGTTTTTGGTATATTCATAGATTATTTCCTTTTCAAAAAAATTTGCTGGTGACTGAATATATGCCGCAGAGAAAATATTGAAGTAACTGTTTAACTTTTCTGAGTTACTAGAAAAGCTCTACGCCAATAAACTTCTGTAAAATTGTATTAAGAAAAACCAGCAACAAAATAAATGGGATAATAGACAGTACCGAAAAGTCCACATATCGCTTAGTAAGCGAATCGTGATAATCGCTATCGCCTTGTTCCAGTTCAAGGTTCATACTTTTCTTCCAACGAAAGCGCACAAACAAGCAAATAAGTAAGCCATTCAACGGTAAAATAGTGTCGTAAAACACGTCGACAATCACATCAAAAAAGGATTGGCCTTTCCCCGCATAAGTTACAAAATTAGTTAACCAATCAATCATTCCAAAGGAGCATATACATGCAACTGATAAAACTAATAACGGCAAAGTTAATTGAAGCAATGCAGGTTTTGCTTTAACTTCAGGGTGTCGATTAAACTGGAAGTTGGCACTTCAACTATCGACACCAGTGATGTAATAGCAGCGAAGAAAACGAGTAAGAAAAAAATAAATGCCACCACACTAGCGCCTATATAACCAATTAATGGTTGCAGTGCTAAAAATAACTTTGGCAAGTAAGTGAATATCATGCCCACTGAAGAGTCGCTAAGTTGAGCCGGATCTGTATTTGGATTGATGACAAAGATAGCCGGTAATATTAACAAGCCGGTAAAAAAAGCAACTGTTGTGTCCGCTATTGCAACAAATTTGGCGCTACTTGAGATGCTCTCTGACTTATTGACATATGAGCCGTAAGTGATAAGGATCCCCATTCCTAAGGAAAGAGAAAAGAAAGCCTGAGAGAGTGCACTATTAACAACGGCGGTATTTATTTTACTAAAATCAGGCACTAAGTAATAACGTAAGCCAATCTCTGCATTATCTAGCGTCAATACAAATACGACCAACCCAATCAACATAACAAAAAGTAACGGCATCATAATTTTAGCCGCTCTTTCGATTCCTTTTTTTACACCACTTACAAGGATAAGGTTTACAAAAGCACCTACTACAAATAAATAAATAAATACTTGGTTGCTATTAACAAAATTATCAAACGTATCTGGTTTTGCTAATTCCGATAAATTACCCTGCGCTATTTCAACAAAGTAGCCAAAAATCCATACGGTGACCACCATATAAAAAACAGCGATCATCAATGGCGTAATAAATGTCAACATGCCTAAAATTCGCCAAGGAGAGCGTGATTCAGTTTCTTTTGTGTAAGCGCCAATGGGATCTTTTTGGGTCCGGCGCCCTAAACTAAGTTCTGCCATCATCACAGGTAAGCAGACAAAAATGATGAATAATACGTAAAGCAATAAAAAGGCACCGCCTCCTCCTTTAGTAGCAGCCACAGGAAAGCCTACTAAATTTCCTATTCCAACAGCCGAACCAGCGGCTGCCAAAACGAAGCCAAGGCGCGAGCCAAATTGTTCGCGAGAAGCCGCCACTAGTCTATATTGCTATTTTAGGGAGATTCATAAAACTAAGTACTTGCTCTAAAAGCAGTTCCGGTGCTTCTTCTGGAATATAATGACCTGAAGGCAATGAGTGACCTGTTACTTGTTCAGCAACTTTCTCCCATTCCACTATGGGTTCGAAGCAACGACCGACTACTCCTTCTTTTCCCCACAAAACTAACAAAGGACACGATACTTTATGGCCTGCTTCGATATCTGTTTTATCATGTACTAAATCGATACCTGCACTGGCTCGGTAATCTTCACAAATGCCTGTTGCAGCACCTGGTAATTTGAGGCATCTTAAATATTCTGAAAATACTTCTTCGGTAAATGGACTCATACCGGCACTTCGTGTACCCATAACACTTCGAAGGTAATTTTCTGGATCAGCTTCAATTAAAGATTCGGGAAAAGGTGCAGGACGAATCAAGAAAAACCAATGCCAATACGCTCTTGCAAATTCTTGATTAGTTTGTTCATACATTGCTAAGGTCGGTGCAATATCGAGTAACACCATACATATAACATTGCTCGGGTGATCAGCAGCAAGCCGATGAGCAACACGTGCTCCTCTGTCGTGAGCAAGTACTGAAAAGTGTTCAAAACCCAAATGCTTCATCAACTCGACTTGATCTTTGGCCATTACACGTTTCGAGTATGCTTCAGATTTGTCACTAGCCACAGGCTTATCACTATCACCGTACCCTCGTAAATCTGCAGCAACCACAGTAAAGTGCTGAGCTAATTTATCTGCCACTTTATGCCATATAGCATGAGTCTGAGGATGACCGTGTAGTAGTAATAACGCAGGACCGTTCCCACCAATGCGATAATTAATATTGATCCCGTTCACAGCGACCTTTTCAGTTTTATAAAACGTAAACATAAATACTTGTTTCCTGTTCTATTATTTGAATTAGCTGGGAATAATGTTCAAACAATTCCCAGCTAAAGAGTCAAGATTATCCTCGACAATATAGGCCTACAGATTAGAAGTTATAAGCAGCTCTAAGAGAAATAAAGCGTCCAACATTGTCGTAATTACCACGAGAAGCAGTAAATACATCTTCACGACGAGGCGGATCAATATCACCAAGGTTAGTGATGGTTGCTGTTAACCTTAATTCGTTCTCAAATTCATAACCAAGTACTAAGTCGTTATAAATACGTGAGGGTACATCATTAGTATCGATTGACTCAGCCGTTAGTACATTAGGATCAAGTATTGCTGAACCAATATAACGAGTGTTTAAACCAACAGATAACGCACCTGTTTTATAGGTTAAGTTTAAATTTGAACGAAATTTAGGGTTGTCAGGATTATTTTTAGAAATAAACAAGCTATCCGGGTCATTCTCATCTACCAACTGTTCGTGATCTAACAAGTAAGAACCATTTAATGACGCACTAAGCACGCCGTCATCAATATCAGTACTATAATAACCTTCAAAATCAATACCTCTAGCATTGAGGCTACCTACATTAATTTTAGCTACATCAATTCGCTCGATTGACAATTGATTATCACGAGTGATTAATGAACAAAACTCATTAGTTGTTGTTGGTGAGTCTACACATTTTTTGATAATGTCATTTACACCAAAAGAGCCTATCGCATTAGTAATTTCAATGTCCCAATAGTCAATCGAAAGAGTAATACCCTCAATAAAGCTCGGAGTAAGTATTGCGCCAATAGTAAATGAATCAGACTCTTCCTCAGACAAGTCCGAATTACCACCGGTAACAACTTCTTTTGCTGGCGCTGCATTAGGATCAACCCAACCATTAGGAATACCTAAGGCTGCACAATTAGCCTCACGGGTAGATGTGCCTAAATTAATTTGAGTCACATCACATGGATCAGTCAAAAAAGCACCTGTAGTAACACCAGGACTAAATAATTCAGATAAATTAGGCGCTCGGACACTAGTAGCTATTGATGCTCTTAAACGAATATCTTCAATTATTGCCCAATTAAATCCGAGTTTGGTTGCTGTAGTTCCACCGATCGTATCGTAATCGGAATATCGAATAGCAGCTTCAATATCAAGTTGTTCAAAAGCGGCTATGCCTGAAAGAACGGGAATAACTACTTCCAAATACGCTTCATCTACAGACATTTCAGCACCTTGAGGTTCTTGTCCTCTAAACAGGTGTAATCCACCTTGTCTTGCTAGGCCATCATCTAACGCAGCAATGGATTCTTCTCTATGCTCTAATCCAGCGGCAAATTGTACGAAACCCGACGGTAATTCAAATGCATCACCAGCTAAACTAGCTGATATAACTTGTTGCTCATTTCTGTGAAAACGTAATGCAGTGTGTTGAATATAAGCGGATTGTTCTGATGTAAGAGCTTCTTGCGACAATGGAAAAATTGGTACACAGTCACCACCACTACGACAAACAGCTTCGCCTGTAACAGGGTCTGCAATTACATCTATAGCATTTGCAACATTCTGAGTAATTGAATAGTTACTCCACTTAGAGTTATTTTCATAACGAGAGTCTTGAGCAGAAAAACTCCAATTCCAATCATTAGCTAAATCACCTTCAAAGCCAGCAACTAAAGAATAGCTAGTACGGTCAAAAGTTGG
>CAJQKX010000001.1 GCA_905479025.1 uncultured Paraglaciecola sp. | reverse complement strand
CGAAGGTAAAACGTTAACTTCAACCTTGCCTTCATACCTAAATGCTATATCAGGTAAAGGTGTACATGTTATTACCGTTAATGACTACTTAGCCAGCCGAGATGCGGACTGGAGTAGAGCATTATTTGAATTTTTGGGTTTAACGGTAGGATGTAATATTCCAGGCATTAACCACGAACAAAAAAGAGATGCTTATGCAGCTGACATCACCTACGGTACAAATAATGAATTTGGTTTTGATTATTTGCGAGACAACATGGCGTTTAGTCCAGGTGATCGGGTTCAGAAGTCCCTACATTTTGCTGTAATTGATGAAGTGGATTCGATTCTTATCGATGAAGCGCGTACTCCCCTTATTATTTCTGGACAGGCTGAAGACAGTTCAGAGTTGTATCGCAAAATTAATGTCATTATTCCTGAGCTTACCAGGCAAGAAAAAGAAGACGAAGAAGGTGAGACCGGCGACGGTCATTACACTATTGATGAGAAAGGGAAACAAATCCATTTAACAGAAAATGGTCAGATATTTGTAGAGCAAATATTACAGCGTGAAGCTATATTATCCGAAGAAGAGTCGCTTTTTGCTGCTGCTAATATTTCATTACTACATCATGTTAATGCGGCATTACGGGCACACAAACTGTTTTCAAGAGATGTAGATTACATTGTTAAAGATAACGACATTGTGATCGTTGATGAGCACACTGGGCGCACCATGGAAGGACGTCGATGGTCTGAAGGTTTGCACCAAGCAATAGAAGCCAAAGAAGGCGTTAATATTCAAAATGAAAACCAGACTTTAGCTTCTATCACATTTCAGAATTACTTTCGTTTGTACGATAAGCTCTCTGGTATGACAGGCACTGCAGATACTGAAGCATTTGAATTCCAGAGTATTTATGGTTTAGATACGGTTGTTATTCCTACTAACCAACCTATGGTGCGCGATGACAAAGCAGACTTGATTTTTTTAACGGCTGAGGAAAAGTACGAAGCAATCGTTGAAGATATTAAAGACTGTGTTAAACGTGGTCAACCAGCTTTGGTGGGTACAGTATCCATAGAAAATTCAGAGTTAATTTCGGGCATTCTTAAAAAAGCAAAAATCGCACATAAAGTATTGAATGCTAAATTCCACGAACAAGAAGCCGATATTATTGCCCAAGCGGGTAAGCCAGGGTCTATTACTATTGCCACTAACATGGCGGGCCGAGGAACTGATATCGTTTTAGGCGGAAATTGGCAAGCTGAGATTGATAAAATTCATGATCCTAAACCTAGCAAAGTTGAAAAGATTAAAGAAGATTGGAAAATTGCCCACAATGCAGTGTTAGCGTCAGGGGGCTTGCATATCATAGGCACAGAACGCCATGAATCACGACGAATAGATAACCAGTTACGTGGTCGTTCAGGTCGTCAAGGTGATGCAGGTTCTTCACGATTTTACTTATCTTTAGACGATGCGCTGATGCGTATCTTTGCCTCTGAAAAAATGGGCAATATGATGAAACGTCTGGGTATGGAGCGGGGCGAAGCCATAGAACATCCTTGGGTGACGCGGGCTATTGAAAACGCTCAGCGTAAAGTTGAAGGACGTAACTTCGACAGCCGTAAACAATTATTAGAGTATGACGATGTTGCTAATGATCAACGCAAAGTTATTTACGAACAGCGCAACGAATTACTAGATGAAGGCGAAATCAGCGATACAATTAAAGTGATTCGTGAGGATGTTGTTAACGGCATACTTGACCAATATATTCCGCCTCAATCATTAGAGGAAATGTGGGATATTGCTGGATTAGAAGAACGTTTTAAAGCTGAGTTTTTGACCGACATGCCGGTACAAAATTGGCTTGACGAAGACGATAAGCTATATGAAGAGAAACTGCGTGAGCGAGTGTTAGAAGAAGTATCTGCGGCGTACGAAAGAAAAGAAGAAATTGTCGGACCAGAAGTCATTAGGCAATTCGAAAAAGCGGTAATGCTGCAAAATCTTGATAGCCATTGGAAAGAGCATCTAGCCGCTATGGATCATTTGCGCCAAGGTATTCATTTACGTGGTTATGCACAAAAAAATCCTAAACAAGAATATAAACGTGAATCTTTTGAATTGTTTACTGAGATGCTAGAAGCGCTGAAAGTCGAGGTTGTTACTATCTTGAGCAAAGTACAAGTCAAAGCTCAAGAAGACGTAGAAGCGGTAGAAGAAAAAAGGCGTCAGGCGGATGACACGACAAAGCATTTTGAGCACAAATCAGCGAACGAGCCAGAAAAAACTAACGCAGCTTTACGCCAAGGTCCTAAGGTAGGTCGAAATGATGCTTGTCCATGCGGTTCGGGTAAGAAGTACAAACAGTGTCATGGTAAATTGAGCTGAAGTAAACGTTAACAAACTTCAATGAAAGTCGGGCTTATGTCCGACTTTTTTGGTTGTACAGATTGTTTTTACCAGATAAGGGTGAACCGAAATGAAGATAGTCGACGTTGCAGTGGGCGTAATCAAACGCGGAGATAAAATCTATATTAGTAAACGCGCCGACGGTTTACACCAAGGCGGTAAGTGGGAGTTTCCTGGTGGTAAGCGTGAAGCTAATGAAACTATTGAACAAGCGCTTGCCAGGGAGTTGTCAGAAGAAATTGGCATAAAGGTCACTAAACAGAGCCATTTTATTTTGATTGAGCACGACTATGGAGATAAAAAGGTACGTTTAGATGTGCGTTTGGTAGAGGGGTTTGAAGGCAAAGAACATCACCAAGAAGGGCAACAAAGTCAGTGGGTCGATATTAATGAGCTAAGTCAATTTACTTTTCCAGATGCTAATAAAGTGATTATTGATAAATTAGTGAGTTTATTGACTGAAAATGAATAGTATTAACTAACCAAAATTCGAAGACACCACTGCGATGTCTCCTCTTTGAATAAGTGAATAAGTGAATAAGTGAATAAGTGAATAAGTGAATAAGTGAATAATCAATATTACAATTTGACGATTAACTTACCTTTGTTACCACCAGTTAGTAATAAGTTTAGACCATCAACAGCTGACTCTAATCCATTTAATATATGGGCACGGTGTTTGATTTTACCTTGCATCACATAGGGAGTGAGTTTACCAATTAGTTCAGGTAGCTGACCAAAGTGATCGGGCATGGCAAAACCTTGAATAGTGATACGTTTTTTGATGATAGGAACCCAATTTGGACCTGCACTTGGGGTTTCAACGGTATAATCTGCAATCATGCCGCACACCACTACTCTGCCATGGGCATTCATATGGTCGATGACGTGATGTTGAATTGGACCTCCGGTATTCTCAAAATAGATATCGACTCCTTTAGGCGCTAACTGGGTTAACTTTGTGTCAATATCATCTGTTTTGTAATTAATCGCGCCATCAAACCCTAAGTCATTGACTATCCAGTCACACTTTTCGTCAGAGCCCGCGACGCCAATCACGTTTAGCCCTTCTGCTTTGGCTAGTTGACCTACTATTGAGCCTACTGAGCCTGCAGCACCACTGACTACTATGGTTTCGTCTGCTTTAGGATGACCAAAACCAAATAAACCTTGGGTGGCTGTTAATCCAGGTAAAGCAAATACCGATAAAACCATTTCAGCATCTAGCCCAGCTTGCACTTTTCTAAGACCTTCTCCAGTGCTTAATAGGTACTCAGTCCATCCCATCATACCCATTACACGCTCACCTACAGCAAAGTCAGGGTGATTACTTTCGATTACCTCACCTATACCTGAGGAGCGCATGACGTCGCCCAAACTAACAGGTGGGATATAACTTTCTGTATCAGGACTCATCCAACCGACCATAGCGGGGTCTAAAGACATATGAGTTTGTTTAACTAAAATTTGACTAGGACCTACGTTAGGCATTGGTTTTTGTACAATTTCGAAAAGATCTGCACCGATAGGGCCTGGGGCAGGGCGGGCAACAAGATTAATCGCGGTAAATGTACTCATATTTAGAACTCCAATGTGTGATTACTATTAAGAATATGATCTAAGTGCAGCTAGTATTGCTAAATAAAATAGCAAGATATATAGCCAAAAAACACTATCTTTATTGTTGAAAAGACAATAATGTCGGCTTGAATATAATATTTGAGAGTGTAATGGATCAATTTAAAGCGTTAAGATATTTCAGTAAAGTAGCAGAAACGGGCAGTTTTACTAAAGCTTCGGTTGTTTTTGGCGTGCCGCCTTCATCGTTATCAAGACGAGTGGCCGACTTAGAAAATAGCTTAGGCGCTACTTTATTAAAGCGTTCTACTCGAGACGTGAAATTAACCGAAGTGGGGCAGCGTTATTATAGTCAGGTGTTAGATATTCTTAATCAACTTGAGCAAAGTAATGAGTCGGTACGCAGCTACCAAGCGCAACCCATGGGGCATTTACATATTAGTTCGATGGTGGGCTTTGGCGAGCGGATTTTACTACCACTACTTGACGAATTTAGTCAGCTTTATCCAGAGATCGTTCTAGATGTCAGTCTAAGCGATGAGTTATCTGCATTAACTCGTGATGATGTTGATGTAGCCATTCGCGGCGGTTATGCACCCAACGAACGTGTGTTGGCTATCAAGCTGATGGGTAACCAATTTATTCCCGTAGCAGCGCCGAGTTATTTGGCTGACATGGGTAAGCCTCAATATGCAATTGAATTAAAACAACATAAAGGTTTATATTTTCGTACGCCCAATGGTCCAACACCTTGGCTAAGTTATATCAATGGTCAATGGCAAGATGTCTCTGCACCACAAGTGGCGGTTTCCAATAATGGAAAATGGTTAGGTGACCTGGCTGCAAAAGGGAAGGGCATATTAATGGCACCACGTTGGGCGGCGGCACATTATTTAGCAAGCGGGCAATTAGAAGAACTGGTGTTAGAGCCATCAGTACAAATTACGCAAAGTCGCGATATGGCAGTTTATCTGTTGTACCAAAAACAACGATATTTGGTGCCTAAAGTCAAAGCTGCGGTAGATTTTTTAGTGGCAAGGGTGAAAGGATAAGCATTAACGTTT